>JAFQAM010000235.1 GCA_017416885.1 Clostridia bacterium
CTCTAATTTTCCTTTACCGATACAGGTTGAATTAGCTCAATTAAAATATACAGCACCGCGTCTGATTGGTAAGGGTAAGGATATGTCAAGATTAGGCGGCGGTATCGGTACGAGAGGCCCCGGCGAAAGTAAGCTTGAAATTGATAGAAGAAGACTTTCATCACGCATAGCTTATTTACAAAATGAGCTAAAGGAATTAGAAAAGAATAGACACACAATGCGTGCTCAACGAGATAGAAGCTCATTACCAAAGGCTTGTATAGTGGGCTACACTAATGCAGGTAAGTCAACATTTCTCAACCTTTTAACAAACGCAGGCATTTTAGCTGAGGACAAGCTATTTGCTACGCTCGATCCTACAACAAGAAAATTTTCACTGCCAAGCGGACTTGAAATGCTTTTAACTGACACTGTCGGCTTCATTCGTAAGCTTCCGCATCACCTTGTGCATGCATTTCATTCAACTCTTGAAGAGGTTGTATATTGTGATTTTTTAATTATAGTTGTTGATGCATCTGACGATGAGTGCTTAGAGCATTTAGCGGTAACAGATTCGATTTTAGAGTATTTTAATGCATCCGATAAGCCAAGACTATACATTTTTAATAAATCTGATAAATGCACCAATGAAAGATTGTATGATTTAAGGCTTTTTAACAGTCGTAATGGCAGAGTAGTGTCGATGTCGGCCAAAGATGGATTTGGCTATGACGAGCTTATTTTACAGCTTGAATCCTTGTGCCGTAACGGCAAAAAAAGATTAACCTTCGTTTTTCCATATTCAGATCAAGGCGCATTAAGCTCCTTCTATAATTCTGCGGAGGTGCTTGAAACAACCTATAATGATGTTGGAACGGTTGTTGAGGCTTGGGTAGATGAAAAAACCAAGGGCAAGTATGAAAAATTCATTAAACAATAATTAAGGAGTATTATGCCTAATAAGAAAATTAATAGACCGAGAAACACAGCTAATATTGAATTTGTTGAAAGAAAATCGGTTTTTATTGGATTTTCTACATTTGTAGAAAATGAAGAACAGGCTTTAGAAATTATTAAGCAAAAGAAAAAGCAATATGCAGATGCGACACACAATGTTTATGCATATGTTATTGGCGATTCTATTGCAAGATACTCAGATGACAATGAACCGCAGGGTACAGCAGGAATGCCTGTTTTAAATTCTATAAGAATGTCAGGTATAAGTGATGTTTTAGTTGTTGTCACAAGATACTTTGGCGGCATACTTTTAGGCGCAGGCGGACTCGTTAGAGCATATTCAACTGCAGCTTCAATGGCACTTGACGCAGGTGGAATTAAAATTTTTGAAAGCTATAATACTTATAACGTAAGGCTTTCATACTCCGATTATGGAAAATTCAGCACAGAGCTTCAAAGCATTGATGCTATAATTGATGACACCATCTTTGAGGATGAGGTTTCAATTAAATTTGCTATCAAGGAGGATGCTTCTGACACATTCATAAAACGAATTACCGAAATATTTGCAGGTAAGGTTTTAATCAATTTCATTGAATCGAGAATTGACACGAAATAAGCATAATATTGTCATATTTGATACGCAAAAAGAGTATTCCTTGCTTTTTTTGCGTATTTATTATATGCAATAAAATTTTGGAGGATATTATGACTGTATCTGAATTGTTTTGTCAAAGAGAAAAAAGTGTTTTATCTCAATATGCTTTTCTTACTTCTAATACAAGAGGTAGAGAAAAGAAAATCGAGCCATGTCCTAACAGGACCGAATTTCAAAGAGACAGAGACAAAATATTACACTCAAAATCCTTTAGAAGACTTATGCATAAGACTCAAGTTTTCTTTTTACCTCAGGACGAGCATTTCAGAACAAGAATGACTCATACACTTGAGGTTACTCAAATTGCAAGAATTATTGCAAGAGCTTTAAGATTGAATGAGGATTTATGCGAAGCAAGTGCTTTAGGTCATGATTTAGGTCACACACCGTTCGGTCATACTGGAGAAAAAGCTATGCAGCTATTTTATTCTCCCGATTTTACACACTATAAGCAAAGCATTCGTGTTGTAGAAAAGCTTGAAAAGGACGGCAAGGGCTTAAATCTTACATATGAGGTTAAGGATGCAATTTTAAACCATTCAGGCGATAATGTTGCTTCTACGCTTGAGGGCAGAATTGTTAATTTAGCTGACCGCATTGCATACATAAATCATGATATTGATGATGCAGTCCGTGGCGGAATTATATCTCTTAATGATATTCCAAAGCATCTATTAGATGTTTTAGGCACAGGCCACAGCGAAAGAATCAATAATATGGTAACCTCTGTTATCACCGAAAGCACCGACAAGAATTATATAAAAATGTCAGATGAAATAAGTAAGGCTACAATGGAGCTGAGAACCTTTTTATTTGACAATGTTTATCACAACAAAATCGCTAAAAGCGAGGAGGATAAAGCTATTGAAATGCTCAGGATTTTGTTTGAGCATTTTGTTAAGCATCCAAACGAAATGCCAATAGGATATCAAAAAAATCTTGAAAACGAACCTGTAGAGCGCTGTGTTTGCGATTTTGTTTCAAGTATGACGGACAGATATGCTATTGATTTGTTTAGAGAGCTTTATGTTCCGAGCATGTGGAGAAGACAATTATGATCATATCACCGGAAATTATTGATGATATTAAGTTCAAAAATCCAATTGAGGATGTTATATCATCATATGTGAATTTAAAGAGAGCCGGCTCAAACTATAACGGCTTATGTCCGTTCCATAGCGAAAAAACTCCTTCATTTACCGTTTTTCCGTCAACTCAATCCTTCTATTGCTTTGGATGTGGGGCAGGCGGAGATGCAATAACCTTTGTTATGAGAACGGAAAACCTTGACTATCTGTCAGCGCTGAGAGTGCTTGCCTCAAGATGCGGTGTAACCTTGCCCGAGGAAACGGAGAGAGTGCCGGGCAAAAAAGAGGTTGGTAGGCAGAGAGTTTTAGAAATGAATAAGGAAGCAGCTAAATTCTTTCATAATTGCTTGCTTGATGAAAAATTAGGCGCAGATGGAAGAAAATATCTGATGGAAGAAAGAAAGCTGTCTATGGCTGTTATCAACCATTTCGGACTTGGTTTTGCGCCAAATCACTTTTTTATGCTTCACGATCATTTGAAAAGCCTCGGCTATTCTGATGAAGAAATGACAGTAGGCTTTTTATGTGGCAAGAATGACCGAGGAGTATATGACTATTACAGAAACAGAGTAATTTTCCCAATCATTGATACAACAGGAAATGTTGTCGCATTCGGTGGCAGAGTTTTAGACGATTCTAAACCTAAATATTTAAATACATCCGACACACCTGCTTTTAAAAAAAGTAAAAATCTATTTGCCTTAAACTTTGCTAAAAATCATTGCGAAAATCAATTGATTTTATGCGAGGGATATATGGATGTAATTGCTTTACACGCGTCAGGCTTTGAAAATGCGGTAGCAACCTTAGGCACAGCAATAACATCAGAGCAAGCCCGTATTTTTTCGAGATATACTAAAAAGGTCGTTATTTCATATGACAGCGATGAAGCGGGACAAAGAGCTGCTGATAAGGCCTTTAAACTTTTACAAGAGGTTGGCGTTGATGTAAGAATACTTAAAATAAATAATGCAAAGGATCCTGACGAATACATAAAGAAATTTGGAGCGCAGTCCTTTAAATCTATAATTGATGACTCAAAATCAAAATTTGAATTTGAATGTGATAAGATTTTTGCGAAATACAACATTTTAAATACAGATGAAAAAATCAAAGCAAGCCACGAGCTTTCGCTTGCAATTGCTTCATATCCATCTGAAATCGAAAGAGAAATATACTGTCAAAAAATTTCTGGTATTTTAGATGTTCCTAAAGAAAGCATAAGAAAAGATGTTAATGCAATATTAATGCGTAGGACAAGAGATGCTAAAAACAAGGAAGAAACTGAGCTTTTTAGAAAATCAAGCGGTATTGGAGATAGAGTCAATCCGTCAAGTGCTGAATTTTTGAAGGCAAATAAAATTGAGGAAGCAATTTTAGGATTAATTCAATTATATCCGTCTCATCTAAAAATTGTTATGGAGAAAATGACTGTTGATAATTTTGTTACGCTGTTTTGCAAAAAGGTTTTTGAAAAAATCAAGGAATGCTATGACAGTGTAGGAAAATTTGATATTGCATTTATTCAAGATGCATTTAATGTTGATGAAATTTCTCGCATTACTAAAATGATGGCGGAAAGACAAAGATTAAAAACAAACGGTGAGGATGTTTTAAATGATTTGATTTCATCCTTATCAAAGGAAAAGAATGAAGCTGAGGACAGCGATTCATTCGATAGCATTTTAAGCGCTATAAATAAAAAGAAGAAATAAACACTGAATCCATGGGGGTAAATTATGGACGATAAGAATTTTAGTTTAGAAGAACTTGTTGAAAAGGGCAAAAATGGCGGCTCTATCTCAAATGAGGACCTTCTTGATGCCATTAGCGGTTATCAAGACTTTGATATGGAGCAGATTGATAAAATCTATGAAACTCTTGAAAGCAACGGTATTGAAATTACCGAGGATATAACAAGTGATAAGTTTGCTGACCTTGAAA
>JAFQAM010000236.1 GCA_017416885.1 Clostridia bacterium
CTTCTACTGTGCCGTTACTGTGAGTGATAACAAATTGTACTGAGCTGTCGCTATTTAGCTCAGAAACGGTAAAATCAATTTGAATTTCGTCCATTCCAACTATGGTTGAATCTGAAATATCCACACTTGGCTTCGTATAATCTAAAATACCGATATCCTTTTGCTCAATCAGCATTTCTTCCTCGTCGCCCACTCCGTAAAGCTCAAAGGTTAGCTTGTATATGTCAGCTGCATCATTGATTGGCAAAATAACATTTTGGCTATCAGTGTGCTTTTTCTCGCTTAGCAAGTTGCCGTTTAAATCAAATTGCTTAATTACATAGTAATATTTTCCGTTTACATTATCAAATGTGATTGGCACGGAAATCTCATTTAATTGCCAATTTGCCGATACTGTGTCGATAGTTGGCAGGTTATACTCGCCTGTATAGGCGCTTGGCGGTGGGTTTGGCTGCTGCTCTGTGTGCTTCAATGTCTGGAGCTTTACCTCAAAGTGAGTCACATCTCCAAGTGTTGTATCGTGGCTTACAACGGACAATGAATACTCCCATTCGGGCTTTAAGCCTACAACAGTATTTTCATATATGCCGTCGCCTTCAAGCTCAATTACGATATCCTCCTCATTCGAGGTGCTGACAACTATGGAATATTCTGAGCTTTCTTGCTGCTCTGAAATTTCCATTGTATATCCGATATAAGTGTCGCCTACATCAAGACTCAAAAGCTCTACCTTAGGCGCATTTGTCATTAGCGCGGTGGTTACCACAATTGCGGATACAGCCACTGTCGCCGTTGCGGTTACCGCTTTAATGGAGTCAAAAACCTTATCAACTATTGTTTTGGAGCTGTCCTTTTTAGATTTTTTCCTCTTAGGCTGCAGTGTTGTCATTTCCTTGCCCAAGTCGGCTTGCTCCTTGCCTGAATAGTTTTCCTCATTTTTCTTTATATAAATTTCCGCAGGAAAATGCTTATATTCGCTTGTGGAATTGTATTCGCCTGAATTATAAAACTCGCCGTTGTACATAGCATCCTCCTTTTTACAGCTTTTATTAATTATATAATATCACTATTGCTTTTATTTTGCAAGACATTTGACGCAAGCGGTCGGTTTTTGGCACAAGCGGAAAGGAAAAAAGCTCACCTTGTGGCACCTGCTCTACGGCAGGTGCCACAGTTATATTCGCCTGCGGCGAGTTCTATTGCTTTGCAGTGGTATTCGGCTTTTAGCCAAGTGATATTCGCTACGCGAGCTTGAAAGGCGAATATAATATCACTGCGACAATCGGGAGCAATATCACTGCTGCTTGCAACAATATCACGCTGACACAGTCAGCATATCACTTCCAATTTGATACTGCATTTGTGTCTACAAATGCAGCGCTTGTCAAGAAAAGAGGACAGAGAATGTAAAACACTCTCCGTCCTTTTCCTGTCAGTTCGAGTATACTGCTCTATGGAAGGCACCCCTTCTGATGAGCTTTTATGAGTTATAGTGGAGATTGGCATGTAGCTTGCTTTTTATTATTCTTGCTACGCAAGTCGATATATTTGCTACGCAAATTCGATATATTTCGCAAGCGAAATTCGATATAATTTACTTCGTAAATTTCGATATATTTTGCTTTGCAAAATGTGAGAACACCTACACCCTATATGCTAACAAACGACTTGAAGCAAGATTCATCAATGGACTGTAACTAAGCAACAGTTATTTAAACTGATTTTATTCACACCTATGGCGGTTTTTCCCTTTGATTGGATATTGCCGAAAATATCGTGGAGTGTGTATTCTCTTTCGCGGTCGGTTTCAATATAGATATAATCCTTACCTGTGGAGTTAAAGATATATTCGGTATCGTTTGTTAGTGTCAGCGGTACATTTTGATACAAAACAGCGACACTCTCCCCGTTCTTTTCGCATTTTGCCATTGTGTAGTTGGCGTCAATATCGTTTGCTGTCAGCTTACCGTTCATAATTGTATCGCGGTGATTGCGCCAGAATGCGAGGAAGCCTTTAAGCAGTTTTTTGTGATCACCTGTAATATTATCAAAGCGAACGGAAATTTGCGGAACGCTGAACATAATGCCCAATAATTGATACATCACCGCTTCATTTGTCTCGTTTTTGTTCCACATAAGCATATCACTATGCACTGCGGCTTTGCCTGAGGTCAAGCGCAGATTGATGGAATGTATTCTGTTGATGATTGCATCATTGGGGCAATCGCCTACTCTGAGCATATTGCCGTATTTGGTAACGATTGGACCGACATAGGATTGACGGAATTCAATTAAAATTTCGGGGTTTATTTCCTTCAGCTTAGTAGTCACCTCGCTTAAAAGTCTGTCAAGAGCCACTTCTACCGACACTGTGTCCATATTTTCGTAATCGGTGGAGCTCATATCGCTTAATGCAAACGCGTCGATAAAATCAAGCTTCAAGCCGTCCCAATTGTATTTTTTTACATAGTCAACATAAATATCAACCAAGAAATCGCGAACATCCTTGAAGCGGATATCAAGTATTGACTTTTCGTTGCTGTCACATAGATATTTGCCTATAAATCTTTCATAATTCGCGCTTTTCTTGCCAACAAACGGCACGGAAAACCAAATCATAAATTTCATACCGATTGCGTGCACATCCTCAACGAATTTTTTCATATCGGGGATTTTGTTTTCACATATTTTCCAATCTCCGCAATACGCATAGCCGCGAGAATTATCATCCGTTTGCCATCCGTCATCAACAATAACTGTATCCATTCCAAGCTCCTTGGCGATTTTCAGCTCCGCTAAAATATCATCGGGAATTGTGTGCTGATGGAAGCTGTACCAGCAGGAATACATTGGCAAGGTTGCTTCGTTTGGAATATATGTATCTCCGCCCCACCATTCTTTAGTTGACATTATTGATTCGGTTACGGGAATGGATCTACGGTCAATGCGTATTACTACGCTGTAATTTTTCATTTTAGGGCAAAGCTGTGAGAATAAATCAATTTTAAAGCGGATTTTTCCGTTTTCCTCAACAACGCCTGCTGCCAAGGTTGTGGGATTTGCAGTATCGCTGAGCGCAATCAATTCTCTATTTATATTTTTCTTATTGTATAATGCGATAAGAGGCATACCTGACGCGCTTCTGCTCTCCTCCTTACGCATCCACCAATCGGGATTGATGTTGTGCTGCTGGCTTGATTTTGATGACCAGAATGCAAGTATATCAATCTGGTCCTCCTCCCAAATCAGCGAATATTTTTTGGGCGAAATCTCCTTTTCAAATTCAATTTCAAGTAAGTATTCGCACACCTCGCCGTCTTTTACCTTGGTAAGCGATTGGTTTTTTATTTCGTTTTCTGTTTCTACATTAATGATTAAATTATCAATTGTAAAGCTCATTTTGCACCTCGCAGGATTTGATAATACTATTGTAGCATACTTTTAGAGAAAATGCAAAATAAATTAGGTGATTTATAAAAAATCCCTCAAGCGTGGCTTGGGGGATTTTGGTTGTTTTGGCGAAATTACAAGGCGTTGCCTTGTAGCTAAATTGTTTTGCAAGCAAAACAGCGAAATTATGTCGCTTGCGACATAGCTAAATTAAATTTGCTGTTTATAGCTCGCCAAATGCGAATTTAGCTTTCGCAGAAAATTTAGCTGACCGAAGGTCAATTTAGCTTGCGTTTACGCAAATTTAGCAGATTTTGAGAAATTTGTTACACAATTTTCTCAAAATCTGCATAACCGTGCTTACAAAGTGGGCAAATGATATTTTCGTCGATTTCGCCCTCGTGGATATAGCCGCAGATTTTGCAGACATAGCCTACCTTGCCTTCTGTTTCAGGCTTTGGCTTAACATTTTCGTGGTAGTATGCGTAGGTCATTGATTCTCTGTCGGACAATACTCTTGCTTCTGTTACGGAGCAGATAAAGAGTCCGTGTGTATCAAGGTCGATATAGTCTTCCACTTTTAAAGACATAAATGAGTTAATATATCTTGGCAAGAATACAAGACCGTTATCGGAGCGAAGCGGCTGGCAATTTTCAAATTTGTTTACGCTTCTGCCGCTTTTGAATCCAAACGCTTCAAACACTTTGAACGGCGCATCTACTGTTAAGCAGTTGATGTTCATTTTGCCTGTTTGCTTGATTACATGGTGGGAATAGTTTTCCTTATTAATAGCAACGGCTATTCTGTTTGGTGAGTTGGTAACCTGTGTTACGGTATTAACGATTAAGCCGTTATCCTTTTTGCCGTCGTTTGAGGTTACAACATAAAGACCGTAGCCGATATTGAATAAAGCGTTCAAGTCATTTTTATTGGCGGTTTCGTCCTGTCTTGCAAGATAGTCCTTGCAAAGCTCCTTCGCCATATTATCCAATTGCTCTGTGCTTTCCTCATTTAAGGCAGACATAATTCTCACATTGTTTTCGGTGTAGGTAATATTCTTTGATTTTTCAAGCATTGATTTCATTACCTTATGAGCTAAAGGCGCCCAGCTTCCGTTTTCGATAAACGCGACAGTACGGTTTGCAAAATTTCTTTCTGTTAGGTGGTTAATAAACTCACGCATAAACGGGAAAATTTCCGCATTATATGTTGTGGTTGCCAATACTAATTTATCGTAGCGGAACGCATCCTCAACCGCCTCTGCCATATCGCATCTTGCAAGGTCGGTTACCACAACCTTGGGGCATCCCATTGCGCGAAGCTTTTCCTCAAGCATAATTACAGCCTTTTTTGTATTGCCGTAAACTGAGGTATATGCGATTACAATGCCCTCGCTTTCAGGCTGATATGATGACCAGGTGTTATATAAGCCGATATAGTAGCCAAGATTTTCGGTAAGAACAGGACCGTGAAGCGGGCAAATAATCTCTATATCAAGCGCGCTTGCTTTTTTAAGTAATGCTTGCACCTGCGCTCCGTATTTGCCTACGATACCGATATAATATCTTCTCGCCTCGCAAGCCCAATCCTCGTTTACATCAAGGGCGCCGAATTTACCGAATCCATCGGCGGAAAACAGCACCTTATCGTAGCTATCGTATGTTACAATAACCTCGGGCCAATGCACCATTGGCGCGCCCACAAAGCTAAGGATATGCTTACCCAAGCTAAGGCTGTCGCCCTCTTTAACTACGATTTGCTTATCAGAAAAATCTGTACCGAAAAATTGCTTCATCATATTAAATGCTTTAGTTGATGATACAATTTTCGCGTTCGGATATGCTTTTACAAAATTATAGATATTTGCAGAATGGTCAGGCTCCATATGCTGAACTATTAAGTAGTCTGGGGTTCTGCCGTTTAATGCGTTTTGCAAATTGTCAAGCCACTGATGTGTAAATGACGCATCAACGGTATCCATTACTGCGATTTTTTCGTCTATGATAAGATAGGAATTGTACGCCATTCCGTTTGGTACAGCATACTGTCCCTCAAATAAATCAATTTTATGATCGTTTACGCCAATATATTTGATATCGTTTGTGATTTTCATATTTTCTCCTTATACTCCTGAATATGCTGAGAAGCCGCAGTCAATAGGCAGAATTACGCCTGTAATGGCTGATGCGGATTTATCGTCGCACAGAAATAATGTAGCTCCTAAAAGCTCGCCTGCGTTTACATATCTGTCCATTGGCGTGCCATTCAGGATTTTTGCGCTTCTCTTGGTTGGATTTCCGTTTTCATCAAATAATAAGCTATAATTCTGAGCTGATACCAAAAATCCCGGGGCAATTGCATTACAGCGGATATTTGTGCCTGCAAAATGTGTGGCTAACCACTGTGTAAAGTTGGAAATGCCTGCCTTTGCCGCTGAATATGCGGGGATTTTTGTAAGCGGTGTATAAGCATTCATTGATGAAATATTAAGAATACAGCCCTTTTTATTTTCTACCATATCCTTTGCAAATATTTGTGTCGGAAGTAATGTTCCTTGGAAATTAAGCTTGAAAACAAAATCAACGCCGTCAGGCTGCAAATCAAAGAATGTTTTTGTTCCTTCCTTTGCTTCGTGCTGATATTCGTTATCGGTGGTTGCTCTTGGATTGTTTCCGCCTGCGCCGTTAATTAATATATCGCATTTGCCAAAATCCTTAATTACTCTTTCGTGTACATCCTTAAGGCTCTCTGCATCAAGCACATTACATTTGTAGCCCTCGCAAATAAAGCCCTCGCTCTTTAATTCATCTGCAAGCTTTTTTACAGATTCCTCATTTAAATCAAGTGCGGCAACACTTGCTCCGCTTTGAGCAAAAGCTCTCGCCATTTCTCCGCAGATAAGTCCACCTGCTCCTGTAATTACTACTACCTTGTTTTTGTAGTCTATGTTTAACGGTAAGTTTATCATGATTTTTTCCTTTCTCTGTGCATAGCACAAATTCATTGAGTCAAAGACTCGTTTCATTGCGTTAGCAACTTCACTAACGAAGTTAACTTCACAATCAAAGATTACTTCACTCAAAAAAGTGAAGTTCCTTGCGGAGTGAAGTTTCGTTTCACAAAGTGAAGTTTTACTTTGTAAAATGATACGCACCATGTGCAGTGAAATTGCACCTTCGGTGCATTACTTGATAAAAATCTATTAATTTTTATCAAGGGTGTCCCAAACTCCAAGCATATACATAATGCCTAAAGCTCTATCGTATAGTCCATAACCGGGACGGACAGTGCCCGGCTTTTCGTCCCACAGGTGTCTGCCGTGGTCGGGACGGATATATCCCTTAAAGCCGCAATCGTGGTATGCTTTTAAGATTTCTATAATGCCTGTATCTCCGTCGCAATCTCTGTGGCTTGCTTCGGAAAAGTCGCCGTTTGGAAAATGCTTTACATTTCTGATATGGGCAAATGCAATTCTGTCACAGTGCTTTCTAACTATGTCGGCTACATTGTTGTTTGGATTTGCATTAAGGCTGCCTGAGCATAATGTAAGACAGTTATATTCATCATCAACCATTTTTAAGAAGCGATCAATGCTTGGTTCATCAATAAGTAATCTTGGCAAGCCGAAAATATCCCACGGCGGATCATCCATATGGATAGCCATTTTGATATCAACCTCGCGACAGGTTGGCATAATTGCTTCAAGAAAATACTTTAAGTTTGCCCACAGCTTTTCGTGGTCAACGCCTTCGTATGCTTTGAAAAGCTCGTCAAGGCGCGCCATTCTTTCAGGCTCCCAGCCCGGGAATGACATATTATATTTTTCTGTAAAATCAAGAATATATTTCGCCATTGCGTTATAATCGCTTTGAATCATATTCTTTTCATAGAAAAGCGCAGTTGAGCCGTCGCCTACCTCGTGGAAAAGATTACTTCTTGTCCAGTCGAAAATCGGCATAAAGTTATAGCAAATTACCTTAACACCGAATTTTGATAAATTACGGATTGTGGTTTTGTAATTTTCTATATACATATCTCTTGTCGGCAAGCCTATTTTAATATCGTCGTGAACATTTACGGATTCCACAACATCCATATTAAAGCCGTACTCATCAAGCTGCTTTTTTACCTCGGCAATTTCTTCTTCATACCATATTTCGCCGGGCATTTTGTGGTGTAATGCCCATACAATACCGTCAACTCCCGGTATTTGCTTTATGTCTGATAGTTTGATACGGTCATTGCCCTCGCCGTACCATCTGAAAGTCATTTTCATAACTTTACCTCGCTATTTTTTGATATTAACATTTTATCATAATATTAGAATATATTCAACTACCAATTTTTGAAAAACTTGTGTTTTCACAAGTTTTTCATTTGCGTAGCAAGCTTCACTATGGCGAAAACACCTTCATTGCTTGCAACTTCACTGTGAAACAACTTCACTATAAAAAACGGATAACCGTTTGGTTATCCGTTCAATTTATTTGTCGATATCCTTGTGTAAATTCTTAGCTTTGAAAATGTGCATAATGTTCGCCTTTAAATTAGCGGTTTTGGATTATCTGTTAGCCCTGCAAGATAATCAAGAGTTACATTATAATATTTTGCTAATTGTACCATAAAAGCAAACGGTGGCTCTCTATGTCCCGCTTCATAATTTCGATATGTATTTAACCACATTCCAAGCTCTTTTGCCAACTTTTCCTGTGTTATGTCTCTATCTTCTCTTAAATCTCTAATTCTGTTATACATTTTTAATCACCTCTTTGTTTATTTTAGCATAAAATCATTTGATGTTATTGACAAAACCATCAAATGATGTTATAATATTTTAAAAACAACATCATTTGATGTTTTTAGAGGTGATTTTATGAATGAATTAATTGAAAAAATGTGGTATGAGGAATTTAGACCTAATGAAAAGCATTTTATTTATACTGAGGAAATACGCAAAAAGCAGTTATTTCTTGAAAATTATGAAAAAAAGCTTCGTGAACTGTTAGATGAGAAAGAAGAAAAGTTGTTTGAGGATTTTATCAGCGCATTTTTTGATATTTTAGATTTAGAAAGATTAGATGCGTTTACATGCGGCGTGCATTTTGCGGGGAAAATTGTTAAGGGACTTTTTATGTAAAGATGAATTGGCTTCGCCATAAATTGAGCAAGCTCATGAATTGCTTCGCATAAATTGTTATGAGAATATGAATTGCATCTTTGGCGCATTTCTATATGTGCTTCGCACTCGATATATTTGCTTCGCAAAATGTGAACTGAGGCCGGCATCTATCACATATAAAACATAAAACCAAACGGCTGCCCGTTTGGTTTTTGTTTTATAGTGTTTTATATATGCTTTTTAACTGTGGATAGATAGACGCAAAAATGCGATAGTATTTTTCGTACTCTTCTACATTTTGCGGCTTGTGTGGCTCGGTGAATTTAATCAGCTTACGGCAAGCATCCTCAACGGATGGATAGATACCTGTGCCGACGCCTGCTAAGATTGCAACACCGAGAGCCGGTCCTTCGCCTGCCTCTATGGTTTTTACAGAGAGATTAAATGTGCCGCAGAGCATTTCGCGCCATAATGCGCTTGTGCCACCGCCGCCTACGGCTACCATATCGGATAGAGGAATATCCATTTCTTTTAATACTTCTAAACAGTCACGAAGTGAGTATGTTACGCCCTCCATTACTGCTCTTAAGAAATGCTTTTTCTCGTGCATTGCGCTGATGCCGAAAAATACGCCTCTTGCATTTGGATCAAGGTGAGGTGTTCTCTCGCCCATTAAGTACGGCAAATAGATAAGGCTTTCTGCTCCTATTTTAACACTTTCGGCAAGAGCATCAATTTCTTTATAGTTAAGATTTTCTGCAAAATTTGTTCTGAACCATTTTAAGGATAGTCCTGCGCCCTGTGTTACTCCCATTACATGCCATTTATTAGGTACCGCGCAACAGAATGTATGCACTCTGCCGCCTTTATCAATTACAGGCTTATCTGTATGAGCATAAACTACTCCGCTTGTACCGATTGTGGTAAATGCTTTTCCGCTTTCAACTACGCCTGAGCCTACGGCAGCTGCTGCATTATCGCCTGCGCCTCCTACTACGGGAACGCCCTCTAAAATGCCAATGCCTGTTACCTTTCCTGTAACCTCAACGCTTTCATAAACGGTTGCAAGCAAGCTTTTATCAATGCTTAATTTTTCAAGAATCTCATCGCTCCAGCATCTGTTTGGTACATCAAGTAATTGCATACCGCTTGCATCGGAAACCTCTGTTGCAAAAACGCCTGTGAGACGGTAACGGATATAATCCTTTGGAAGCAGGATTTTTGCGCATTTCGCGTAATTTTCAGGCTCGTTATTTCTTACCCATAAAATTTTTGATGCGGTAAAGCCTGTTAATGCAGGATTGGCTGTAATTTCAATTAATCTTTCTTTGCCTACAAGATTTGTGATTTCTTCACATTCCTTTTCGGTTCTCTGGTCGCACCATATAATTGACGGGCGAATAACCTCTCCGTCCTTATCAAGCATAACAAGACCGTGCATCTGACCGCTTAAGCCGATGCCGCAAATTTTGTCGTTTTCGTTTTCTATGCCCTCGGACACAAATTTTAATGTTTCATAAACTGCGTTATACCAATCCTCGGGGTTTTGCTCTGCCCAACCGTTTTTTGGCTGATACATTGGATATTCCACGGTTTTGGAACGGATTTTATTGCCGTTTTCGTCAAATAAAACTGTTTTTGTGCCTGATGTTCCTATATCAACGCCTATTAAATATCTCATCAGATGCCACCGAACATAATTTGGTTGATTACGCTTTCAAGGTATTCCTGCGCGCCTGATTTCTTTTCCTCAACTACATTTAAGCTAAGTGCGTACTCGCTAAGGCTTTCAAGTGTTGCCTTACCTGATACGATTTCTGCGCCAATGCCTGTATTGTAGGATGCGTATCTATTCTTTACAAACTCGTCAATTCTGCCGTCCTCAACGATTTTGTATGCTAACTTTAAGCCTAAAGCGAAGCTATCCATACCTGAAATATAGGATAGGAAAATATCCTCGTGAGTCATTGAGCCTCTTCTTGGCTTTGAGTCAAAGTTAAGACCGCCGTTTGTAAAGCCGCCTGCCTTTAATACCTCAAGCATACAGTAGGTTGCGTTATATACATCTGTTGGGAATTGGTCTGTGTCCCAACCTAAAAGGTAGTCGCCTTGGTTTGCGTCAATTGAGCCGAATGCGCCGTTAATTCTTGCGGTTGCAAGCTCGTGCTGGAAGGTATGGCCTGCTAATGTTGCGTGGTTAGCCTCAATATTCATCTTGAAATCCTTATCAAGACCGTACTTACGAAGGAATGCAAGAACTGTTGCTGTATCAAAATCGTATTGATGCTTTGTTGGCTCCTTTGGCTTTGGCTCGATATAGAAATCTCCCTTAAAGCCGTTCTTTCTTGCGTATTCAACGGACATCTTTAAGAGGCGCGCCATATTGTCAAGCTCTAAGCCCATATCGGTATTGAGTAGAGTTTCATAGCCTTCACGACCGCCCCAGAATACATAGCCCTCTCCGCCTAATTCAATAGTAATATCAAGAGCCTTTTTAACCTGAGCCGCTGCATATGCGTAAACATCTGCGTTTGGAGCAGTGCCTGCGCCGTGTACAAATCTTGGATTGTTAAACAGGTTAGCTGTTCCCCAAAGAAGCTTTTTATTGTACTTCTTCATATTAGCTTTGATGATAGGTACAATTTTGTCAAGGTTGTCCTGGAATTCCTTTAAGGATGCTCCCTCAGGCGCAATATCCTTATCGTGGAAGCAGAAGTAGTCAATGCCTAACTTATCCATAAGCTCGAAGCCTGCTTCAACCTTCTTTTCGGCAATTTCCATAGGTGTTAAGCCGCCAAATGACTTATCAACTGTACCGATACCGAACATATCAGTACCGTCTCCGCAAAGCGTATGCCAATATGACATAGCGAAGCGAAGCTGCTCTCTCATAGTTTTACCGCCTACTACCTCGTCAGCATTGTAATACTTAAAGGAAAGTGGATTTGTGGACTTAGGTCCCTCGTACTTGATTTTTTCTACATTAAAAATGCTCATTGTTTTATACCTCTTTTAATTATTTTTAAAGATTTCAATATTTATATTACCGTTTTTCCTTACATAAACGGGAATATGCTCAATTGGCGCGTTGGCTGAAATGATTTGTCCGCCGCTATACTCCTTGCCTGTATATGCGTCAAGCCAAATTTCGCCCTGCGGGAAATAAACCTGTCTTTGCCTTTTGCCAAGCTCCATTATAGGACAGACAAGCAGGCTGTCACCAAACATAAATTGGTCATCAATATCCCATACATTATCATTCGGATAATCGTAAAATAGCGGTCGCATTGGCGGTGTACCCTTTTTGTGGGCTTCTTCCATAATTTTCGTAATATACGGCTTCATTCTTTCGCGAAGGAAAATATGATTTTTCATTATCTCAAAATTGTCCTCGCCATAGCTCCATATTTCGTTATCTCCGCCTGTATAGCACTGTCCGCCGCCCTTGGCGTTTTCGTCAGCGGGGATATATGGCATACGGTAGCCGTGTAATCGCAAAACGGGACAGAAGGTTGCGTATTCAAACCATCTGACAACTAATTCCTTATAGTCGTCCTCAAGTGGGTCTCCAC
>JAFQAM010000237.1 GCA_017416885.1 Clostridia bacterium
AAGTCCACTCTTACCGCCTTTATTACCTTGAATAAGCAAAAGAGAAGGGGGAGTGTGCGTATTTGTGTGTATAAATGTAAGTCTTTTCGGCTCAATTCCGTTATTTCTCATACCGTAAATCAAATCAATCATTCTGTCAGGCCTGTACACTGCATAAAAGCTGCCGCCATGCTTTAAAAGAAGTCTTGCGCATTTGCAAAAGTCCTCAATTTCGCCACACACCTCGTGCCTTGAAATGTTTTTAAAGTCATTTTCATTTGCTTTTCCCGAGTCATTTTTCATATAGGGCGGATTTGAAAATACAAAGTCCACCTCATTTCCAATATCACTAATGGAAACATTTCTTAAATCCTTGTTGATAACCGAAAAAGCCTTATCAAGTGTGTTTAATTTCCCATTTCTCTTAGCTACCGATGCAATATCCTCCTGCACCTCAATTCCGTACACATATTGGCACTTTTTCTTGGTTAAAGCCAAAAGCGAAATAACACCGCTGCCGCAGCCAAGCTCAACACCAATCATCCTTTGCCTTTTAGGTAAATAAGCGGAAAGCAAGTAAGCATCAGTTCCAAAGGTAAGAGAGTCCTTTTTCTCAATCAGCCTTAAATTTTCATTTATCTCATTTATTCTTTCGTTTTCAAAAAGCTCCATAAAATTTCCGTTTATCATTTGATTACTAAAATGAAAAACTTAGCTACATACTTGTAGCTAAGTTTCATTGTATGTAAGAATTAATTATTCTTCAACAGGTGCGCCAACTGGGCAAGCGCCAGCGCATGAACCGCAAGAAATGCACTCATCTGCATTAATTACATACTTACCGTCACCCTCTGTAATGCAGTTGCAAGGACAAGCGTCTGTGCAAGCACCACAAGCGATGCACTCATCAGTAATCTTAAAAGCCATGATAAATACCTCCGTGTAAATTTTACAATCTTATTTTAGCACAAAAATCTAATTTGTCAATAGCATTAGCAAAATTATAAAAATTTCCAAGAAAAAAGTCGATTATTCTTCGCTTTCATCACTGCTATCAGCTTTCTTTTTTGGCAAGGATAAAATCTTAACCTCATCTCTATGATATGATTTTACAGCATCATTTATTACAACCTTAACAGTGCCTGCTAAAGGACTGATTTCAGTTACAATTCCTGTTCCGTCAGGAGTCTTTACTGTTGCATCAACAGGCGGAGTTTTCTTTATTTCCTGAGCATATGTATCGTGCTCAAACTTCAAACAGCACATAAGCCTGCCGCAAGCGCCTGAAATCTTTGAGGAGTTAAGAGATAAATTTTGCTCCTTAGCCATCTTGATTGAAACCTGACAGAAATCAGGTAAAAATGTACTGCAACAGAACGGACGGCCGCAAACGCCAAGGCCGCCCATAAATTTAGCCTCGTCTCTTATACCAATCTGTCTTAATTCAATTCTTGTCTTAAATGTAGAAGCAAGGTCCTTTACAAGCTCTCTGAAATCAATTCTTCCGTCAGCAGTAAAGTAGAATGTCAGCTTAGCGCCGTCAAAGGTGTATTCCGACTCGATAAGCTTCATTTCAAGACCGTGAGCATTAATCTTTTGCTGACAAATTTTAATTGCCTCAGCTTCCTTTTTCTTGTTTTCCTCATTTGCCTTTATATCCTTATCGGTCGCAATTCTTATAACAGGACGAAGAGGCGGCACAATGTCATCCTTTGATACGATTTTGTTCGCTTGACAAACCTTACCAAACTCAACTCCTCTTGATGTCTCTACAATAGCAAAGTCACTAAGAGTGCCCGCACAGCCGTTAGCATCAAAATAGTATGTTTTTCCTCCGTCCTTAAAACGAATTCCGATAACCTCATAGCTTTCCTTTTCTAAAGCTACCTCAGTATCATTTATAATTTCCTCTGCCATATTAATTTCCTTTCTAAAATCCCTTCTGATTTCATTTTCGCGCATTAATGAGAATAGATGTTAAGGTATTTGGTACATTTGAATTTGAACCAAAATCATATAATCCCTTCTCAATAGCATCATATATATCGAGTATTTTCCTTAAGCTATGTTTTGTTACAAGCTTTATTAAATTTTCTCTTGAAGCATAAAAGCATAGCGTAGCATTTTTGTCCTTTTTTATGACCGCCATATCTCTTACCGCAATAAGCGCTGAGCTTAGTAAATCCTTAAGCGCATCCCTTTGCATAGAGAATAGCGATGTAATCTTAGCGTATGATGAAACATCATTTGATAAAAGCGCTTCAACAAAGCCGGATATTTTTTCTCTTGCATTAATAAGCTCGGCAGCCTTCTTTTCATCAAGCATATCAAGCACATATCCCAGCGAGCCGCGGGAGGAAATAATAACCTCTCTTAAATCCTCATCCTTCAATGAGGAAAGCATATTACCTCTGACATAGTCAAAAATCACATCACCGCTAAGAGGCTTAGTCCTCAGTAGCTGAGCGCGGGAGCGAATAGTCTCCAAAAGATAGCTTGCATCCTGACAAAGCAAGAAAAATATTACATTCTTAGGCGGCTCCTCAAGTGAAATAAGCAAAGCATTCTGCGCCTTAATATTCATCTTGTGCGCATCATTGAAAATATAAATCTTGTAAGGACATTCGGTTGAGCTTTCATAAAGCGTTTCCTTGATTTTTCTCACATCATCCACCTTAAATGCATCGAAAAATCTTACATCCGTACAGTTGTCATTTAATATTTTTCTGCAAAAATCACATTTTCCGCAAGGCAAGTCCCCGTTACCCTGACACATAATCGCGCTTGATGCAAGCCTTGCAACATTATGCTTGCCCGTGCCATAGTCGCCCTCAATTATGTATGCGTGAGAGAAGACTCTGTTTTTTATAGCAGAGCCAAGAGTATTCTTAATATCATCATTACCGATTAAATTCTTAAAAATCTCCATAGCTCCCCCTGATACATAATAATATTACAGTTTACATTATAACAAATAAAACTCATTATGTCAAATAGAAAATTATAATAATCTTTGTTTGAAATGATAAAAAAACCAAAATTTACCTCAAAATTATTATGCAAAAGGGAAAAAATGAGAAAAATTAAAAAAATACTTGTATATTTCACAAAAATAGTATATAATATATATCCGGTAGGGAAGGAATATTCCATACACATTATAAAATTTTTTGGAGGACATAAAAATGTCAGTTAAAGTTGCAATTAACGGCTTTGGCCGTATCGGACGTCTTGCATTCAGACAGATGTTCGGCGCAGAAGGCTACGAGGTAGTAGCTATCAACGATCTTACCAGCCCAAAGATGCTTGCTCATCTTCTTAAGTATGACACAGCACAAGGTAAGTATGCTCTTGCAGACACAGTTTCTTGCACAGAGGACAGCATCACAGTTGACGGTAAGACAATCAAAATTTACGCAGAAAAGGATGCTGCAAACTGCCCATGGGGTGAGCTTGGTGTTGATGTAGTTCTTGAGTGCACAGGCTTCTACTGCTCCAAAGAAAAATCAATGGCACACATCAATGCAGGTGCTAAGAAGGTAGTTATCTCTGCTCCAGCAGGCAACGACCTTAAGACAATCGTATTCGGTGTTAACGAAAACACACTTACAGCTGATGACCAAATCATTTCTGCTGCATCTTGCACAACAAACTGCTTAGCTCCAATGGCAAAGGCTCTTAACGATGCATACCCAATCCAAAGCGGTATTATGACAACTGTTCACGCTTACACAGGCGACCAAATGATTCTTGATGGCCCACACAGAAAGGGTGACC
>JAFQAM010000025.1 GCA_017416885.1 Clostridia bacterium
ATCCAATCGGCTACGTTGCCGTAAGCGTAGTGGTTGAAGGAGTTCATATCCTTTGACCAAAATTCGCCCTTTTCGTTTTTGCCGTCCCAATGCTCCCATATGGTGGTTGCGCCTTGATTTACAGAGTATAGCCACGACGGGAAATCCTCCTGTAAAAGAAGCTTATAGGCGGTTTCCGTATATCCGTTTTGGCTAAGTGCGTGAAGCAAGAAGGGCGTTCCAACAAAGCCTGTTTTTAGCTTGTTGCCGTTTTTTACTATCATTTCGTTTAGCTGCTTTGCAACATTTTCTTTGTCGGTTGCGATATCAAAATAGAGAGCTAACGCACACTCGGTCTGTGTTTTGTATTTTTTGAAGGTTTTTCTTATGCGATTTAGGATTTTTTCCTGTAAGGCGCGATACTTTTTACTGCTTCTACCTAAAATTTCGCACACATCCCCCACTATTTTTACTGAATTATAGTAAAATACAGATGCGATAAAATCATCATCAGATGAGCCTCGGTAGCTACCGCTTGGCGCGTCAAGTCCAAGCCAATCGCCAAATTGGTTACAGCCGTACCATAGGTATCTTTTTTTGGTGGTATGGCGAATATAGTCAAGGTATTTTACCATTGTTTTATACTGATTTTTAAGAAAATCAATATTGCCGTATGTCATATACATTGTATATGGAATAATGGTTGCGCTGTCTCCCCATACCGCGCCTGTGTTTTCGGTGGTGGACCAATCCCAACACACGGTTTGCGGAATAATATTTGGAATGTTGCCCGCTTTTCCCTGGTCTAATTTTAAGTCGGTCAGCCATTTTAAAAAGAACCTTTCCACATCAAAATTGTATGATGCGGTTTTGCAAAAGACGGTGGCATCTCCTGTCCAGCCTTGTCTTTCGTCTCTTTGCGGGCAATCGGTGGGCACATCAAGGAAATTTCCCTTTTGTCCCCAAATTATATTTGATATAAGCTGATTAAGCTTCTTGCTTGAGCTTTCTATATATCCTGTGCGCTTAATGTCGGAATGAAGCACAATGGCTTCAATATTATCCTTGGTAATTTCACAGGGAAAGCTATCAACGCGAATATATCTGAAGCCCCAGAATGCTAATTTAGGCTTATAGGTATTTATTCCGTCATGACAAATATATTCAAAGCTTGCTTTGGCATCGCGGTAGTTTTCGTTATAGAAATTACCGTTTTTGTCAAGCTCCTCGCATACGGTAAATGCAACCTTATCGCCTTTTTTACCGTATACGGTAAATTGAAAATAGCCTGTAAGATTTTGACCGAAATCTATAAGTGTGTCACCGTTTGGCGCCTTGAATATGGATAGCGGTCTTATTTTTTCCTGTTCCACCACATATTCGCCCTGTTGCTTTACTATAATTTCCTTGGTATGGTCTAAAATTGTGGCATTTATCGACACATCCTCGTACATACTGTCGTATATTTCGCCGTCATAAAGCTCAGCGAAGCGAAGCTTATCCTTGCGACATAACCAACTTTCGTTTGTTGTAATTGCTTCACTTTTGCCGTTTGCGTATTCAATATTGATTTGGCAAATTAATGCTTTCGGTATATCATTAGCTACAACAAAATTGATTTTTCCGTTATACCATCCGTCGCCTACAAGTATTTCAAGAGTGTTTTTTTGTTCAAGCATTGATGTAATATCATATTCCTGACACTGTACTCTTTTTCTTGAGGTAAAGCCCGGCGCTAAAATAAAATTGCCTACCCTGTGTCCGTTTAAAACGGGATAATAACAGCCTAATGCGGTTACAAGCATTGTTGCTTTTTTAACCGTGCCATTTAGCGAAAAATCCTTAATAAAGCACACAGGCTCGTGTAAAATGTTATTTTTATGTGTTATCCAATTTGCGTTTTCAAGCATTTTCATTCCTCGTTTTCCTCTGGTGATCTATAATCAAAGGGCTTTATATTCTCTTCTAAATATTCAAAATAGCTTTTTCGCGAATTCGCTTCGTTTTCATGCATTATTAAATTTGAGCATTTTAAAAGCTCCTCTAAATTGATTATTCCCTTTTCGTAATTTGAAATCACAGGCAGTATTCTGTTTTCATTTTCAAAGCTGTCTCTATAATATTCAAAATTAACGCTTGGACTGTCAACCTCGCTATATATGCAGCAATCACTTGACGCATAATAACCGATTATGCACATATCGGTGGTATCTCCATATTCCTTATATGCTTTAATGAGCTTTTCTCTTTGCTTTAACAATCCGTCATTTTCCGTGTAACCGTTTTGGATAAACTCATCTACACTCCAAGTGGAAGCATAGCGCATTACCATTGGCGCGGAATACTCGCTTAATGTATTGCTTTTCCTTACAACAATATCCCCTCTTTTAAATGGAAGCGGAATATCAAGCCATAAGCCATCAAGCAAGCAAAGAATATCGCTGTCCTCCTCACTTATACCGCTAACCTCATAAATTTCAAGCGCTTCGCCGCCCGGATTAAATTTCACTATGATTTTGTCTTTAATATCCTTAAGTGATTGCATTTTTACCGAATAATATCTTATTTTGCTTTCGTGCCCGTATTCCTTGATATCGTTTTTGTAATGATTAATACAATCCTTATAGCTTGGAAATTGAATATCAAAATCCTCGCAAAAGCCATAGTCATTCCTACATAAATAGCGGTAGCTGTATGCGCAATTTTCGTTATTATATAGCTTTTCAAGTAAAGCGTTTTCAATTTCCATATATCTTTTAAGGCATTCAAAAAGGCTGTCATACGCATTCGTGTTAGTCCTTTTTTCTATTTTCATATCGCTTTCATTTTCTATAAGATATAAAAATGCCTCGTGCTTTTCCTTTATGGTCTTGTACTCACTTTTTGCTATAAAGAATACTTTTTCAAGTGTGGAAAATTTGTAATTTATCTTTTCTAAATGCTTTCTTACATCCTTTGAATTTATAAATTCAAATATATTCATTAGAATTTAAGCTCCTTCATTTTTTCTATCAGGCTCTTTCCCATCATCATTGAGCCGTAACTGCTTGGGTGTACTCCGTCGCTTAATGTTACAGGATCGTTGGGCATTAAGTCTTTTCCGTCTGCTACATATGTGTTACCATACTTTAATGCTTCCCGCTTAATTGTCTCTCTGCACCATTCAAAGCGCGCATTATCAAGCTCTCTTGTTCTGTAAATCGGAGTGATTACAAGCTTTTTTACATCGGGATAAATTTCATTCAGTCTTTTAAAGTAATCGCTAACTGCCTTTTCGTAATCATAGTCGTCTCTTGGCTCGTAGTAGTTAGTGCCTAAGGCTACTATAATTCTATCAGGGGATACACCGTCAATTTTCATAAGGTGTCCCGCCTCAAAGCGATATCCGCCTATGCCTTGGTCGATAATTTCGTACTTGTATTCTCTATTAAGAATATTGATATAGGAAAGGCTTGCAATTTCAGGGCCTGCGCCTTGGGTTATGGAATCTCCATATGCTAAAAGCGTTTTCTTTTTTGATTTTATTGCTTTATAGCTGCCGTCAATTGTAAAATTCTTAATTTTGAAAATGCTTTCGTTAGGAAAATAAATTGTAACCGTTTTTTCGCCGCTTGGCAATGAAAAATGCGCGCTTCCCTTTAAATTTTCCTCAATTTTATAGACACAGTGTAGCTTATTTTCAATATACAGGTCAACTGTGTTGGCTCTTGGATGTGAGCAAGAGGAAATATAATCAAAGGAAATATTCTCGCTGTTTGTTTTAAATTCAAGTCTTATTCCGCCTGTAAATTTCGCCCAATTGAGCCACGCTTTGTCAAATAAGTCCTGACTCATAAAATCTATTTGATTTTTGCCGAATCTTAAAAATAAAATGTAACCGTTTTCCTTTTCGTAGTCTGTTACGCCCTTTGCTAATTTCATTAATGTTTTTTCTGTAAGCTTCATTTTGCACCTCGCACTATATATTAATTAGATTTTACAATGTTTTATTTGGATTGTCAAGTATTAGATGCTCCATTGACGCATCTAATGAATACGAAGTATTCAATTCATAAAGCATAGCTTCTATTTATGCAAGCGCAAAGCATTGTAATTTATGATTGCGCTCAAAAAAATACGGCTACCGTGTGGTAGCCGTATTTTATTTGATTGCTATTTTCGCATGCTTATAGCCATAAATGCTATACTCGCCGTCATTATCAGGCTCAAGCTGATACATTGTATCGCGGGTGTTGGCAATCAGTCTATAAAAGTCATCGCTTGCGGAGCAAATTGCAGACAGGAGCAATGAGCGGCAGGTTTGAGATTCGCTTTCCTTATCGTCAAGAGCGCTCACTAAGAGGTAAAGCACGCCTAAGCTCTTCATCTTTTTGCGAACGAAGTCAACCGCTTTAATTTCGATATCGCGGCATTCGTGCATTTTGGCAGTCTTTTCTCTGTCGGAGACGATATGCATCATACTGCGAATGCCCGAAAGCTTGGTTTGATATTCATTAAGCTGCTCGATGATTTGCTTTCTGTATCTGTAATCGTTGTCCTTGATTTCAAGCTCAATATCAGGTAAAAGCTCGGACAGAGTTGACATTGTTTGTCCCGCCTTGCGTCGCGGGGACTTGTCAACCTCGCTATCAATTGCGTTTACAATTCGTTGCATTGAGGTTTCAACGGTCTTATCATAGTTATTTGCGTTACCGCCGCTTGATTTCTTGGAATACTTAAAGAAGAATGGCTTTTTAAGAGTCTTTCCATCATTCTTGGTGGTTTTTTGGCGAATGGATTTAAGTATTTCCCCTGTCTTGATACCGTAGTCGCGCTTTGCTCTGTCAATTTCCATACCTGAAAGCACTGCAAGCTTACAGATTTCAAGATAGAGGCTCTTGTCATCCTCGCCTCTTGAATGCTTGTCCCAATAGATGCTATTGAGCCACTGAGACAGATTTACGATTTCACCGATTTTATTATCGGAAATATCGTTGTCAACCTGATACATAGGCTGGTTCTTCAAGGTGGATTCTGCGCCGCAGTACGGTACTAAGAAATTACCGTAATTCTTCTTGGCGGATTTTAGCATAATCTCATTATCGGTAACGAGCATTGCATCAGAGTCAAAGTCACATCCGTTAAGGCGTTGAAGCAGATTTTCCTCAATTGAATTGATGCATACAATTTCGTTGGTGAGATTGAAGTACTTTGAATACATATCATTTTCGCTGATACGGTTCTCACAAACATAAAGGTTGCCCATAGTGATATGAGGGCTTCTCGCGGTAAGAAGCTCCTTGCCGTTTTCAAAGCGAGAAATACGGATTTGTCCCTTGTCAAGTCCTACGCGAGTTGGATTTTTAAGGTCATAATCCTTATCGGTTAACGCATAAAGCATTTCGTAGCCGTTACCGAACAGAGTTGCATTTGTTCCTTGAACCAATATGTGTCCCTTGCGAAGGTCCTTTACAATGGCTTTCTTGGTTTGTGTGCGAAATTCCGCGTATTCATCGGTGTATGCGAAGCGGTCATTGTATTCAAGAAGCTTCATTACAACATTCTTGCGCATTGTAACTGAAAGCTCGGGATCATACTCATAGCTCTCGTCATATACATCCTCACATTCATCAAATAAGGATTCGGAGTCAAACTCGTCCTCTCTTAATTGCATTTTGATGAAATAACGCATAAACATTGGGTCAGATTGGATTTTCCATAGATAATCAAGCGAGTCCTTAAGTAATTCCTTTACCTCGTCATCGCTTAATTCAAGTGTGTTAAGAAGCTGATAGCTTGTTTTAACCATATTGCCGTACATATGCTTTGTAGGCTTCTCTGTTTTTACAAGACCGAAGGAAATATCTAATGTATCAAGCCATTTATTGATACCATTTTCGCGGCTGCCGCTGTAAAGCTTAATATATTTGATGCTTGAATCTGTAACAACAAGCTTAATATCCTCAATGGATTTGGCTCTTGTAATTGCTTTTTGATTAAGCTGTGAAATATCGGTGATATTATTGTCCTTAAACCACTTCTGAAGCTTGGTATTAAACGCGCAGGTTTTAAAGAAGCGATTGCGTAAAAGCATCATTCCCTTATCGGAATAACCGTTTTCTGTAAATACCGCTTCATCTAAAAGCGCTTGTCCGTCCCAGATTTTGTTTTCAACCGTAACGGATTTTTCGCTTGCGCTAATGTTACCCTTACCGTCATTTGAGATTTCTACTGAGATTACATTATCCTCGAAAATGCTCTTGGCATCAGGTAAAATCACAATAGCATCGGCAGGAATTGAAATTTCCTTTTCCATATTGGAAAGAGTTAATGATATGTAGGATTCCTTTGAGATTTGGTCCGCTACATTATATAAATCAAGACCGCAGGATGACCATTTCATCATACCGTCATAAAGAGGCTCTGCGATAAAGAGACAGTTACCCTGACGGCTGCTTCCCGCGCTTCTCTTGTAACGGATGTAATGAATAGGCTTTTTGCCGTCAAGCATAAATCCATTACTATACAGATACTCTCTTATCGCGTTTCTCTTTATATTCACCTGCATACGCTTGCCTGTGCGCAAATAGCATTTCAGCTGATGATTATACTCGAAAAATCCGTCAAAAATTGCTTCGTCACAGGGGGACTCTACTGTCTTGTATTCGTATTCGCCGTCACCTATTTTGTAAACCTTCTTGCTTACATAAGGAACCTCAACGGCAATAAGCTCGCCGTCACGAACGCAAATGTGATCCTCTAAATCGGTTGAAAAGTCAATCTTGTGACCTACGCGTAAATACACATAGCCGTGGTGGGATTTCTTTCTGTTGAACTCAAGTAAATCATTCTCGAAGGTTACATTGATAACGGAAAGCGTTGCGCCTGACTCATCATCGCCTACTGCGTACTTGCCAAGCTCAAACTTGCCGCCGATTTTTCTGTTCTTGTTCGCCTTTGCGTACTCAGCCTTTAACGCCTGTACCTCTAAGCTGTTATATAGGAAGGAATTGAAGCGCTTGTACTCAACTCCGCCTTCCTTTGAGTAAATATTAAAGGAGCTGTCGTTTAATTGGAGCTCGTAAAGCTCCTTTGCGTCAATAGTTAAAATTCTGTACTTTGGAATTTTCATTTTCTTATTTCTCATACTTTCTCCTTAAGATTAATTTTATTATAGCATTTGCAAAAACGATTTGCAAGGGGGGCGGATATAGGGGGTAGGG
>JAFQAM010000238.1 GCA_017416885.1 Clostridia bacterium
GATAAGGACCTTGCTTCACTTATCAAGAGGGAGTACAGAGACGAAAAGGCAGTTAAGAATGCGCTTCGCGAAATGAAGGAGGGCGAGTACGAGGTTTTCCTACCTGGCGAAGAGGGCTACGAGGACGCAAATGTAATTATCGAAAACTATGTACCGACAGAAAAAATCGACTATATTCCAAAGCCTGTTAAGTCAATTATGGAAAGCGACGAGGACGACGATGATGAAATCGTATTAGAGGATGATGAAGACTTTGACGATTTCGACGATGAAATTGATAGCGCGGAGCTTATGGGCGCAGACGAGGTATTCAATAACGAGTCAGGCTACTCAATCGAGGACGGAGAGGAATAATGGCTTCGCCATAGCTAAATTCGCGTAACGCGAGCGAAATTTAGCAAGCTAAGCGAAATTCCCTGCGGGAGCGAAATTCGCCTTTGGCAAGCTAAAAACAGCGAATTTAATTTAGCTTCACGAAGTGAAATTTCGCTAATGCGAGTGAATGCGAGCATTTATTTCGCTATTTTACGAAGTAAAATTATTTCGCTTAGAAACAAAAACGGAGGCTTTAAGTATGTGCGGTGCTTTTATAAATGTTCATATAATAGATGTGCCGTATCATGCGGATAGTGAATACACCTATTATGTACCCAACGAGAAAAGAGAGCTTATAAAAAGAGGCTCGGCGGTCAGTGTGCCCTTTGGCAATTCTGACAGACAAAAGCTTGCTGTTGTAGTAAATAGCAATGTTACCGAGCCGCCAAACAGCTCAAATATTAAATCAATTGTGTCTGTAATGTCAAGCTATTTCACTCTTGACGATACAATGCTTGATTTATGCAAGTTTATGAAAAATACCACACTTTGTACAATAGGCGAGGCGGTAAAATGTATTATCCCCTCTGCTCTTGTTTTCAAAACAAAGGAGGTTTTTTCCATAGCGAATACCGTAAGCGATATCCCCGATAATTTGAGGGATATCTGTTGGTATATAGAAAACAATCCGTCAATTTCCTTAAAAAAGCTGACGGAAAAATTTCCAAACGCCGAGGCTGATGTGGCAAAGCTGCTCAGGCTAAAGCTAATAAGTAAATCCACCTATGTTGACGAAAAAGAAAAAAGCAAATTTGAAAATCATGTAACATTAAATGTGTCACAAAATGAGGCTGTTGACATTGTAAACGGAAATGGCAAAATCAAATTGCGCGGCAAAAAGCAAGGCGAAATTATTAAGCTTCTGTGCGAGCATAAAATGCTTACCGATAAGGAAATATACGAAAAAACCTCATCAACCAAGCAAGCATTGGACAGCCTTGTTAAAAAGGAGCTTATTTCTGTTTCTCAAATAGAGGTTTTTAGAAATCCGTATAGCAAAATAGAAAGGCTTGATGGCTCTGACCTGATTTTAAGCGATGAGCAGCAAATCGCATTTGATACCTTAAAGCAGCTTTATAACTCCAATGAGCCAAAGGCGGCGCTTTTATATGGCGTTACAGGTAGCGGTAAAACAAGCGTAATGAAAAAAATGATTGACGAGGTAGTGTCAAACGGAAAGGGCGTTATTTTATTAGTGCCTGAAATTTCATTGACTCCTCAGACAGTATCAACCTTCTGTGGCTATTACGGAGACAGAGTGGCAGTAATCCACTCAAATCTATCAGTAGGCGAGCGATTTGACACCTACAAAAAAATCTTTGATGGCAAGGCGGATATTGTAGTCGGCACTCGCTCAGCCATTTTTGCCCCTGTAAAAAATCTTGGTATGATTATCATTGACGAGGAGCAGGAGCATACCTATAAGTCCGACACCAATCCAAAATATTTAGCCCACGATATAGCGCGCTTCAGATGCGCTAAATCAAACGCGCTTATGCTCTTAGCATCAGCAACACCGTCCTTGAATTCCTTCTATAAAGCAATGAGCGGAAATTACACTCTTGTTAAAATGGATAAAAGATATGGCGATGCTAAGCTTCCCGATGTTATCGTAACCGATATGCGTAAGGAAAGAACCGAGGGTAATGTCAATGCTCTTGGCACAAAATTAGCCACCGAGCTTGGCAAAGCAATCGGTAATGATAAGCAAGCAATTTTATTTTTAAACAGACGAGGCTATCATTCATCTGTAAGCTGTACAAAATGCGGCAAGGTGATTGAATGCCCAAATTGCTCCGTTGCGCTTAC
>JAFQAM010000239.1 GCA_017416885.1 Clostridia bacterium
ACTCTCTAAGGTCAGGACTGCTTTCTTCGCGAAAAGAAAAAAGTATGCAAAAAAGAACCGAGAATTCTTTACTTTTTCCTTCGCTTATCCTTATATTTTATATTTACTATTTTAGCACAAGCTGTAAGTGAAAACAATATAAAAACACAAAAAACCTCACTGTCCGAAGGCAGTGAGGTTTTTTATTGTGTTAGAAAACAATTTTTTTAGAATTAGAGATCCGCTCCTGGTAATTCGTTATCTCCGTTTCCTGGACTAATATCAAGAACATCTAAACCATTATTGGTTTGAGTGATGTCTATTTCTGGTGTGAAATACTTATTCATCATTAACTCCTCCTATTCTTATTAGTTGTTTTCATTTTCAGGAACATATGTGTTAGCCGGGAAGTAAGACTTTGCAGCTTCGTTTAATGCAACAATTGCATCACAAACCTCACCTAACTCTTCTGTGTATTCTGGGTTAGATGTTGCACCACTTTCAAGATACTTAAATACTGTTGCACAATAGCTTAATACGCTTGTTTGTAGTTTGCTGATAACATTGCTGTCTGCATTTTCAACAGTTGCATCCCCATATGTAAGTGTTGCAACTACTACCTTATGAAGATCAGCCGGAGCTAAGTCATCTACTATAACTTGCGCATTGCCTGCAGCATCAATTAAAAGTCCATTACCAATTGTGTATGTTGCGTTGTGAGGTTTTCCTGAATGATGTGTAAACGAAATGTTAACTGCTAACTTACTCATATCTACATCTGCAACATCAATATTTAAAGCTGCTGCAAGTTGTTCAGGAGTTAAGTTTTTGAAGTAGAAATTCAAGTTAACTGTTTCCTTAAGTGATAGTGTGTATGTAAGATAGAAGTTTGTGTCTCCAGAAATCCATCCGGAAGTCTTTTCTACACTTGCTCTATCAACAGAGGTTGCATACTTTTCGATATATGTTTCTAAGCCATCAGTTACATAAACTGGAGTTACTCCATCTTCAGCAGTTACAAAGTGTTTGAAGTATTTTTGAGCAGAAGCACCATATACTAACATATCTGCAACTACTACCTTAAGCTCTTCATCATTTCCTTCAAATGCACTAATTGCATAATCTTTAATGCTCTTGCTTACAGTTCTACCAGCAGATACAGCGCCTTCAGGAATTGGCAATTCTGTATAGTTGTGCTTAATTGTGTAATCTGAAGGTGTTTCGCCAACAAATACAGCAACTTCAATCTTGCATGCCATATCCTTTGCTGCAATTCCATCTACTACAATTCTTGTATACTTTTCACCAACATCCCAATCATCAATCGGAATGAAACGAACTACGCAATCAGCATGGTCGCTACAACCTGTATCGTGATGTTCAATTATTCTTGCGTAATAATCATAGTCTTGGTTAAGTGAACTTGTATATAGATAGAAATTCAACTTCATATCACTTTCAAGTGTAACTGTATATTGATACCATTGAATAGCAGGAATCTCAACCTTTTCAACAGTTACAAGACCGTTTGCATCTGCCGCGCTTGCGCCATAACCTGCGTTAACGAGCTCGTCAGCATATTCAGCCTTAACCTTTACTGTGTTATCAAAATCGTCTGTTGCGATAATATTACCGTTGATTGTACCTGATACTGTTACAGTATTACCTGTTGCATCAATACTTGTTGAACCAACTGCGATAGCAGCCATATAGTTGCCATTTGCGTTGATTGTGCTGTTTGCATCAACTGTTACTGTAATATCATTTGCTTGAAGAGCGATTGCGCCAAAGCTGTTGCCCTCAACATCGTTGTTTGTGTTGTCGCCTGTTAATGTACAGCTGTTGAATGTAAATACTGAGCCCTCAGAGCCAGCCTTTACATAAAGCGCGCTGTAACCGCTAATTGTTGAGTTAGTTGCTGTTAAGTCTGTCTTTACGAATGTGATAATACCGTAGCCGTACTTGCCTGCGTTGATATTTACATTATTCATTGTAACAACAGTACCGTTATCACTACCGCCGATTGTAAGTGGTTGTGGGTTACCGTATGATGTGTACTTATCAGCTACAAGAGTTAAATCAGCAAGTGTGAGATTAACTGCTGTACGAGTATCAACGCAACGGTTAGCTGCCTCGATTGTACCGTTCTTAATTGTTGCATCTGCGTGAACCTCAAATGCCTTCTTAGCAGTTGATGTTACTTTCTTACCGTTAAGGTCGATAACAACCTTACCGTTGATTACTAAAGCTTCATTAACTGTTATATCGCGAAGAAGCTTAACTGTAGCATTTGCATCGTTTGCAGCTTTATCAATTGCAGCCTGGAGTGTGAAGCATGAATAGAATTCACTATAGCCGTTATAAGTAACGATAGCTACGCATGTATTGATATTACCGGTTACTGTTGTTGTGTCGCTGATAATGATCTCACCTGTTGCTGTAGCGTTAGTAGCTGCGCTTGATAGGTTACCGTTTTCATCAAGAGCTGTGATTGTACCGCCATTGATTGTAATTACTGTACCCTCAGCTGATACTGAACCGTTGTTATTTAGCTTAACTGCTGCATAGTTTTCATGAGTAGCATTATCAACTGATGTTAAAGCAGTATCAGTAACAGTAATTGTCATATTCTTGCCCCATACATTGAGCGCAATGAGACCAGTAATATCGCTATTATTGATAACAACAGTTGCGTCATTTGATGAGCCAGGGAAGTTAACTGCATATGTTAGATTTGTTCCCTTAACTGTTACTTTGTCAAGTGTTAATGTACCATTTGTATTGTAGTTAATACCACGCTCGCAGTAGGATGCTGTGCAATCAATTGTTAAATTCTTGATTGTTACATTAGCATTAGCTGC
>JAFQAM010000240.1 GCA_017416885.1 Clostridia bacterium
ACCCAAGGCGAGCCGCCCATCATAGGAGTCGAAACGCCACCCTCGGATTCAAAAATGCCCGCGTCAACCATAAGATCTCCAAGATTGTCATATGTCTTATGGTAATCAATCAGCTTTCCGTTTTCATCTGTGTTGAACCAATAAGTATTTAAATGCGCCGAATAATGATACTTAATATCAACGCTTAAATCCTTAATCTTAGATGCTTCAATATAGTCCTTGAATAAATTAAGATTGTTATTTGTAACACCTGCATTAACACCGTCAATTACCGATGTCATAATATCGTTTGAGTAAATCTTGTCAGGGTCCTGATCATCAGGATTGTTTGCGTTTGAAAGGAAGGACGCAAGTAAAGCGGACGCATCCATTGTTGTTTCCTGGAATTGAAGCGGATAAGAGGACATTGTGCTTTCCTCAACGCTTGTGATGTAAGCATTTACACCGGTGGAAACCGCAAGAATAAGCGCGATACCGATAATACCGATAGAACCGGCAAAAGAGGTTAAAAATGTTCTGCTTTTCTTAGTCAGAAGATTATTTAAGGAAAGAGACAGAGCGGTAAGGAAGGACATTGATTTTTTCTTTTTTCTTGCCTTTTCCTTTTTTGCCTTAACCTTCTTGCTTTTTACCTTAATGTCAGTAACCTTACCTTCAGCCACATATGGCTCAGTCTCACCAAATGATAAATTAGCATTGTGCTTTCCAACCACCTCATCATATGATGCGTAAGGATCAGAGTCGGAAATAACACGACCGTCTAAAAGATTGATTATTCTTGTTGAATATTCGTTAGCTAAATCAGGATTGTGTGTTACCATAATAACAAGCTTATCCTTGGAAATCTCCTTAAGAATATTCATTATCTGCACACTTGTCTCACTGTCAAGCGCGCCTGTCGGCTCATCTGCAAGTAAAATATCGGGATTGTTTACAAGTGCTCTTGCAATAGCAACTCTTTGCATCTGTCCGCCCGACATTTGGTTTGGCTTTTTGTGGATTTGATCTCCAAGACCAACCTTTTCAAGCGCCTCGATAGCGCGTCTTTTTCTTTCCGCCTTGGAAACTCCCGAAAGAGTAAGGGCAAGCTCCACATTTGAAAGCACGCTCTGATGCGGAATTAAATTGTAGCTTTGAAAAACAAAGCCGATAGAATGATTTCTGTATGTGTCCCAATCACTGTCCTTGTATTCCTTAGTGGAAACGCCATTGATAATAAGGTCACCGCTTGTGTATTTGTCAAGTCCGCCTACAATGTTAAGCAAGGTGGTTTTACCGCAGCCGGATTGACCGAGAATAGAAACAAACTCACTCTTACGGAACTCCAACGAAACACCGCGTAGCGCATCTACATAGGTGTCACCGGTAATATACCTCTTGGTAATATCCTTTAATTTAAGCATATTTTCTCCTTTCAAATTCAAAGAAAAATAATGTAAATATTATACAATCTATAAAAAACACTGTCAATAAAAAATTTCAAAAAAATAAAAAAATCATCTAATCATCACATAGGATTAAAATTCTATTCATATTTCAATTTATTGTTGACAAATCCTTCACAAAATAGTATCCTATAAATATGAATTCAACATAAACAAAACGCGGACAGGGGACGG
>JAFQAM010000241.1 GCA_017416885.1 Clostridia bacterium
CAACTTGTTTAATATAATATATTTTTTATGCTACGATATTATACCATATAATATATGTAAATGTCAAGTGAGATTTTAAAAAATCTTTACTTGACAGATTTTTTAAAATCTTTACTTGACAAAAATATCCTTTAATTCCTACTCCCTATATCCTATATCCTATACCCTATATCCTATTTCCTCCTCAATTCTCAACAATCTATTATACTTAGCATTTCTATCCATTCTGCAAGGCGCGCCTGCTTTTATAAATCCCGCATTGACCGCCACCGCAATATCGGCAATCGAGGTATCATCAGTTTCACCTGACCTGTGTGAAATTATAGTTTTGTAGCCTCTTTCCTTAGCCATTCTTATTACAGATAATGTTTCAGAAAGAGAGCCTATCTGATTTGGCTTAATCAAAATAGAGTTGCCAAGTCCCATTTCAAAGCCCTTTTTCAGCCTTTCCTTGTTTGTTACAAATAAATCGTCGCCAACAAGCATTATTCTACCGCCTAATTTTTCGGTGATTTTTTGCCAACCCTTGTAATCCTCCTCACCAAGAGGATCCTCAATTGAAATTATAGGATATTTATCAATCAGCCTTGACCATCTTTCAATAAGCTTTTCACTACTATATGAAGCATTACTTTTTGGTAAAAAGTAATTTTTATCCTCAGTCCACCACTCACTTGATGCAATATCTAATGCAATTTTAACCTTGCTTGTATCATATCCCGCTGATTTAATTGCTTCAACAATTAAATCAAGCGCCTCTTCCTCGCTTGATAAATCTGGCGCAAAGCCACCCTCATCGCCAACCGCAGTTGAATATCCCTTATCCTTTAAAATTGATTTTAATGCGTGATATATTTCACAACCGCAAATTAAAGCATCCTTAAAGGTGTCAAAGCCAATAGGTACAATCATAAATTCTTGAATATCAATATTGTTTGATGCGTGAGCGCCCCCATTTAAAATATTCATCATAGGATAGGGAAGCACTCTGCCATAAGCACCGCCTAAATATCTGTATAACGGTAGCTTATAAGCGCAAGCGTGAGCTTTTGCAAGAGCCAATGAAACAGAAAGAGAAGCATTAGCGCCTAAATTGCTCATATTGTCAGTTCCATCTAATTCCTTTATAAGTCTGTCAGCGCCGTAAAAATCTGTGTAGCCACACTTTAAAAGCTCAGGCGCAATTACACTGTTTACATTGTCAACCGCGTTAAGCACACCCTTACCAAAAAATCTCTTTTTATCTCCGTCTCTTAATTCAATAGCCTCAAAAATACCTGTTGAAGCGCCTGACGGTACAGATGCAACACCGTTAGCGCCACAGGATAATGAAACAGTTGCCTCAACGGTAGGCATCCCCCTTGAATCAATTATTTCTCTTGCTTTAACCGAACAAATTCTTAAATCCATAATAAACTCCTTTATTTAAAATATTAGACTCAGTATAACCGCGCCTATTATTGCTAATTATTATTGACAAAAATAAAAGCATTTTACATAAAACCATAAAATGCTTTTAAAATTTATTTGTTTACTGTGTCAGAGCTATTAATTTCTGTGTCACTCTCAGTGTTATCTGAAGCTTGATTTTCATCAATTTTGCTTTCGAGGTCAACCTTGCTTTCAGTCTCAGCCTTGCTTTCAGCCTCAGCCTTGTTTTCAGCCTCAGCCTTTTGAATGATTTCCTCAGCAACAGTATTAATTATTTCATCAACGATTCTTTCCTCAACCTGATGAATAACATGCTCAGAAATTTTATTTTCAGCCTTAACCTTTTCAACAGCCTCGTGATGCTCAATTCTTTCCTGAGCCTCAATAGCGCCCTTCGCCTTGATAAAGCTTTCATCCGTGTAAATATCCTTAGCGCGGTAACAGTCAACATTGACGGGCATCTTTTTCTTTTTGAGCCTGTTTTCAATAAGAATAGTAAAGAGATAAGAAATAACCGCCCATAGAGGAACACCGATAAGCATTCCCACAAAGCCCAATACATGTGAGCAAACTGTTACAGATAGGATAACTCCAATCGGAGTCAAGCCTGTTGATGAGCCGTGAATGTGAGGAGCAATAATATTTCCGTCAACCTGTTGAACAATAACAATAATAACAACGAAAATTAAAGCCTTAATAAGTCCGCCGTCACTGTGAATTAGTAAGAGCAGAGCAGACGGAATACCGCCAAGGAAAGGTCCAAAGAATGGAATTACATTAGTAACACCAACTAAAACACCGATAAGCGGAGCAAGTGGGAACTTAAATATTGCAAGAACCGCAAATACAACTAAGCCTACAATAATTGAGTCAAGTAATGCGCCAAGTAAATATCTGCCAAATGTTTTGTCGCTATATCTTGCAAAATCAATTATCTTTTCATAGCTTTCCTTTTTGAAAATAGAGCATAGAATTCTTTTTCCTCTTGCGACTATGGAATCCTTGTAAATAAGGAAATAAATTGATAAAATGATACCAACAAAGAAAGCGAAAATCTGGCTGACAACCGCAGAGCCTGCCTCTAAAATGCTACCTGAGTTTTGAAGAATGTAATTAATTACCTGAGAAATTATACCCTCTCCCTCACCTGCAAAGATATTTTGTATCATACCGATAATATCGTCAGGCTTAATAGCAGGGAATATGCTTGAAATTTTATTTAGTAAATTTTTAAGTCCGTTTACAAAGTTTTCGCCGTAGGCTTGTATATTTTCACCCAAATCCTGAATGTTGTTTGCGATTTGAGGTATAATTGCGAAAAGTAAAAGCGTAATCAAAGCAAAGAAGACAATATAAGTAAGAAAAATTGAAAATCCTTTTCTTAGCTTCGGATGCTCCTTCTTTTTGTCAATAAACTTGAAAACATATTTGTGAATGCATTTGTAAATAGGATTGCAAAGGTATGCAATTGCAAAGCCATATATAAATGACATTAAAGCATTAATAAGACCTTCAAAAAAGGTGGTAATTTTGCCGAAATTCATAAAAATGAAAATCAAGCCAATTAAAGCAGCCACAACAAGAAACGAATATACAGCAATTGTAAAATACTTGTCGTTTTTCTTGAAATTCTTAAACATATTTTTACCTCCTTTTTAGTCTGTATTATAATTTTATACTAAATTATTAATTAAGTCAATAACTAAATCAAAATTTTCATAAAAAAATCACATTCATTTAAAAATTGTTTAAACTAAACTCAAAATAGGTTAATCAAAACACAAAATAATGCTTTTTATATCATAAGGAACTCCTCTTAAATCGGTTAAAATACGAATTGAATATATACTTGATTTACATATACGCTTGCACCTGCCAAAAGAACGCCTTGTGTTACTGATATGAATATCGCAAAAGCAACATCCTTAAAGCAAGTTACATCACTTGTAGCAAATACCCAAATTGCAGACAAGGATATTGATGCTATACCAAGGAGCAACGGTATGAATTTATCGGGAACCTTGCTTTTTTTCAGTCCTATACCTATAAAATAAAGAACAGGAATGAGAATAAGTAATTCTGATTTTATGTATTCTTGATAATTCATATGTTTTCTCCTTAGACAAGCATTCCAATGACTGCTGACACAAGACCACCCGCTAAAGCCGCTATTATAGCTGTGATAATCTGCTGCATACGCATTTTTGGTTGATTTTCAATAGCATCAATCTTTTCTTCGTGTCTATTTAGATGCTCGTTTGTATGCTTAAGCTCGTTGGCAAGAGTAACTAAGGTTTCATTCATTGTTCGTATTTC
>JAFQAM010000242.1 GCA_017416885.1 Clostridia bacterium
ACCTCGGCGCAGTTACCCTCGTAATAGCGGTGATTATCAAAATCATAAAGCAAATATTCAGGCTCGGCTTCATCAAGCCAGAATAGCTTAACGCCCTTATCGTAATAGTTTTTCTTTACAGTATCCCAAACAAATTTTCTTGCCTCGGGATTTGTCGTATCGTAATATGTTGATGGATGAACAAACTCGGTATGATTGCGCGGTCCTCTGTCATTACGGATAAGCATACCCTTTTCAAGCATATATTGATAGTTTTCGCTTTCAAACTCAATTGTTGGCCATACTGACACCATAAGCTCTGTTCCCATTTCACGAAGCTCTCTTGTCATTTCTTCGGGATTTTGCCAATAGTCATAGTCAAAGCGGAAGTCCCCCTGATGCGGCCAATGGAAAAAGTCGCAAACGATAACGGAAAGAGGAACGCCAAGCTCCTTGTATCTGCGCGCCACTGTCATAAGCTCGTCTTGTGTACGGTAGCGAAGCTTTGATTGCCAGAAGCCCATTGCGATTTCGGGCATCATAGGCGGCTTGCCCACCGCTTCCATATATGCTTCCATAATTTCAGACGGCGTGTCTGCTACGATTATTAAATAGTCAAGCTCGTCGGTGGACTCGGCTTTAAATCTCGTTACATTCTTAGCGAAGGTAGCCTCGCCTATTGCAGGCAAATTCCAAAGAAAGCCATAGCCGCGGTCCGACACATAAAACGGCACTGACGCCTGTGAGTTTCTATGCGCCATTTCAAGTGTACAGCCTTTAATATTAAGGTATGGCTGCTGATACTGTCCCATACCGAAAATTCTTTCATCGGGATCGCTTTCAAAGCTCATTGTAAGCTGATACTTGCCTAAAAGATTGGCTTTGAAAAATCTTGCAGGGGTTTTCAGCGGCTGCAATCTTAATGCTTCCTCAAGCATAATTTTGCCGTTTTGATTATATATTGTAATTTTGCCCTTATCGTCTATTTCCGCCTTAGCGTTACCGTTAACGATATAAGCGGTTTCGTACCTTTCCTGATTTCCGTCCTTCAAGCGATATTTTGTTTCTATTACAATCTCCGCTTTTTCCTTGTTAATATCAAGTAATGCTCTATTTTTATTTGAAAATTTCCCCTCGGGAGTAGCTCTTACACGAAGGCTGTTTTTGCCCCAGGGCTCAATCCGAACAATTTCCGAATTAAAAAATCGAACAAGCGCATTTTCTTCTTTTCTAAACAGGCTCATCTGACACCTCATTTATGTAATTCTCATTGCTTTCATTTTACTATATAACAATAAATATTGCAAGTATTTTTTATAAACATTTAATTAATTTAATAAGTTCCCAAAACACCTTAATTGATGCGGATTGACACCGTTCGCATTCCGTTGCCTCTTAAAAATTTACTAACCACTTATATGTGCTTCGCACTCGATATATTTGCTTTGCAAATTCGATATATTTCACTGCGTGAAATTCGATATAACTGCTTTGCAGTTTCGATATATTTTCGCTTTGCGAAAACGTGAGCTGACCGCTGACCACTAACCACTGACCACTTATATGTGCTTCGCACTCGATATATTTGCTTCGCAAATTCGATATATTTCACTGCGTGAAATTCGATATAAGACCTACGGTCTTTCGATATATTTTCGCTTTGCGAAAATGTGAGCTAACCACTAACCACTAAAAAAAGACGCCGAAGCGTCTTTTTTATTAGTCAACTAAAATATAAACAGGATTTTCGCTTACATTTACGGAAACATAGCCAAGGTTATCGGAAACAAGCTTTGTTTCAACGCCGTCGATATCGCCGTTTACATTCTCAATAAGCTTAGCGCTATCGCTGCCAATTCTTAATTGGTAATCCTTTACAACTGTACCGTCAGAGGTTGGGCACCATACTGCGTATGCTGTTTTGCCCTCTTCTGTCTTGTATTGATAAATCATTACATTTTCGTCGTACGCTTCAATTTTTTGGTTGAAGGTATAGTCGCCAAGTGCATTCTTTAATGTGTAGAGATAATAGTAGGAATCCTTCTTAAATTCAACGGTCTTTTCATTATCGTCATATTTAAAGCCGATTACGCCCGCTGTTCCGTATTTTCCTACTGATTCCTCCTCAACTCCGCAGTCCTCACACATATACATAGTAGCCTTATCAATGCCGATTGCAGAGAGTAAAAGATATGTTCTTGTCAGCCACATAGCCTGAACCTGTCTGCCTGTATAGGAAACGCCTGTTTCCTCGTTTGCGTATGCGTGAGCGGAGGTTGCAGTTGCGTAGCTTTGGTTAGTATCCCAGCCGAACTCTGTAATCCAAACCTCTTTTTCAGGATAATATTTATCTCTTAACGCAATTAAGTTGGAAAGTGTTTTAACAACATTTGCTTCCTCAGGTGAAATACCCACAGATACAGAGCTTCCGTTTGGAAGTGTAATTGATTTTGTCATATAGCAGTGAACATTGAATGCGTCAAATGCGGTTTTACCGTCAAGTCTGTTCGCCTTCATCCAATAGCACATTGATGTGATATACTCATTGCTTACTGCTGAAACGCCTGCCATTGCCGCCATCATATTAGGATCTGCATTTTTAACTCCTAAGTGATAGCCCCTGTCAATTACGGGCGATGTCATTGTACGGCAGTGACCGTCATATGCAGCGGAGGTCAAAGCAGCTAACTGATATGCGGAATAGTAGTTATGAACGCCGTTCCAGGCTCCCTCAGGCTCGTTGCCAAGCTCAATCCACTTAATATAGCCAAGTCCTGACTTCTTTGAGCCTGATGCATGCTGGAATAAAAGCTCGCTGATTGCATCGTTTGTACCGAAGCGCGCCGCGAATGAGAACATATTGTCTGCATATGCAAAATATGTATGCGGATTCATCTTATCAAAGAAATCGCCCTTAATATAGCTGTTGCCTGATTTTCTCGGAAGGTTATTTGCGTCAACCTTATATGACATTGGAATGTTTACCAAATCCCATTGGATACAAGGAATAACATTAATGCCTGCCATAGAATATTTCATATATTGCTCCTCAAAGTCGCCCATCCAGCTTCCTGAGAAGAATGTTGATTTATACGGATAGTTATCAACAGTATATGACCAGCCAAAGTTATGATATTCTCTTAATACGGTTGTGCAAATTACGGAGTCAATAGGCGTATTACCGCCGCCTGCTGCTACGAAGCCGCACATACCCATCATTTCACCCATAGTCGGAAGCGTGCCTGTTACTGTTGCAACAGCATCGCCATCTCCGTTCTGATAGCCGTAAATGAGCATTTCGTATGGAGCATTGCCGTCCTTGAAAATTACCTGGATATATCTTGTGGTTCTGTTAAGCTTGATTTCATTCCAGCCCTTTTTAGCGGTGAAGCTGTATATGCCGTCCCATTTTGAATCCTCTGCATAAGCATCGACAGGAGTGTCGCTCCATCTTACTGTAACGCCTGCGCCCGCATCGTTATAGTAGAGATATACATTGCTTACATAATGCATTGTTTCAAGGTCAACTATCGGACGGAGCTTCATTCCGTAAAGAACCAAATCGCTTGAATCGTTAAAGATTTTATCCAATACTGTTGTCGGGATTTTGTTTCTGTCCTCATTTTGCTCGTCGAACATCTTTGCA
>JAFQAM010000243.1 GCA_017416885.1 Clostridia bacterium
CCCACAGAATTATTTATGAAATTATAGAAGAAATCGAAGCCGCTATGAAGGGTATGCTTGCGCCAACCTACAAAGAGGTTATTAACGGTCACGCGCAGGTTCGTCAGACCATCAGAGTACCGAATGTTGGCACAATTGCGGGCTCATATGTTCAGGACGGTAAGATTTTAAGAAGCTCACAAATTAGAATTATCAGAGATGGCGTAGTAATTGCCGAGGATAAAATTTCATCACTCCGTCGCTTCAAGGACGATGTTAAGGAGGTTGCCGCAGGCTATGAATGTGGCGTAGGCCTTGATAAGTTCAATGATATCAAGGAAGGCGATATTATGGAAGCGTTTGTTATGGAGGAGGTTAAGAGATAAGCTTTGCTTATCTCGGCACATTTACGCTCTGCGTAAATATATCGAAATTGCGGAGCAATTATATCGAAATTTGCTTTAGCAAATTATATCGAATTTCATGAAATGAAATATATCGACACGCGTTAGCGTGTAACAATGGAATTAATAGATAAATATTCTCTATATAGCTTGCTTCGCAAGTCGATATATTTTCACTACGCGAAAATTCGATATATGCTACGCATTCGATATATTTCGTAAACGAAATTCGATATATTTTTGCGTTGCAAAAATGAGAATGCTTTGTAAAACCAATGAGATACTATATAGTCTCCGACATACACGGATATTACAATGCGACCATTGAGGCTCTTAACGAAAAAGGCTATTTTAGCGACACAGAGCCTCACAAATTAATAATTTGTGGCGATTTGCTTGACAGAGGAAAGCAAGCAAAGGAAATAATTGATTTCGTTCTTGACTTAATGAAAAAGAACGAGGTTATATTAATAAGAGGAAATCACGAGGATTTGCTCATTGACTTAGTTGACAATATTTATAAATATCTGCCCGATCCAAGCGTATATCACCACGGAACAAACGGCACATACAAAACCGCATTGGAGCTTGCAAGAATGAAGCCGTTGGATGTTGAATTATATCCCGAATCATTCAGAAACAGAGTTTTATGCACTCCGTTTGTTCGCAAAATTATGGAAAATATGATTGACTACTACGAAACCGACAATTACATTTTCGTACACGGCTGGATTCCCTGTAACGCATATAAGGCGCGTGGCAAGGAAACAACATACTCATATAATCCGAATTGGAGAAGCGCAAGCAAAAAGGATTGGGAGGACGCAAGATGGTACAACGGAATGGCGGCGCACCATTTTGGCGTAAGAGAGAAAAACAAAACCATCGTGTGCGGACACTATCACTCAGCCTGGGGGCATCAGGTTTTTAAGGGCAAAAATGACGATTTTTCACCTTATTATAATGAGGGCATAATCGCAATTGACGGTAGCACCGCATATACTAAAAAGGTAAATTGTATCGTTATTGAGGATTAAACAACGAAAATCAAGTAAAAAATAAGTATAAAAAGGCTATAAACAAGAATAAATCACCACAAAGCCAAGAGCAAAATCAAGTAAAATTAATTGCAAAATTGAGCCTAATTTCCCGACTTGTAAAAAAATTCTAAAAAATGCTTGACAAATAAGGTATTGTATGATATACTCTACTTGTATAATTCTCTAATTATATAAAAATCTCTATGGAGGAACACAAGATGAAGTACGTAAATCCGGAATACGTGTCAATCCTTGCTGTATCTGAAGATCTTATCACTGTATCAGTTGATAAAATCGATGTTACTCCTGAAGGAGCTAACTACACACAGACTAAGGATGTGTATTACACAGAAAACGAAGATGGCACACTTGGTGAAGTAGAAAAGGTTGGAACAACAATCTCTGCTAACCTCGGCGCACTCGGTATCTAATTCCAAAAAACAAACACCTTCAATCGAAGGTGTTGTTTTTTTGCCCCGCAGGAGCAAAAATGTACGCAGAATAATTCATGCAGAGAGCGATTTTAAACAAAGACACACAAAGCATTGGCTTTGTGTGTCTGTTTTTATAGCTGTTTATTAAAATACAATACCATTTTGCGAAGTATTTTATCAGCCTTTTTGCGTATGCTGTCCTCACCGTAACCAAAATCGTTGCCGATTTTCCAATAAGGCTTGCCGTTTATAAAGGCTTCAATAATTATCGCTCTTTCCGTAGAGTCAAGCATATTTAATGCTTTTGCGTATTTTGCTTCAATTTCGTTGGCTTCCTTTATATATTCGTCAAGCTTCATAAGTGACATCACCTTTTTTGTAGTTTCAATCTGCTCCTTGATTTTTTCAGTTTGGGCAAAGGATGATAAAACCTCGATTCGCTTTAAATAGCGAGCTTTAGATTCTGTTAGCGCGTCAATAATATGTATTGTCTTTTTTAGCTGTCTTAAATCTGTTTTTATTTCTTTAATATTCATATTTCTCCTTTTGCGGACTTTACACGCCGGTGAAACCGAAAAGCAAATTTTAAATAGTATCCTTCGCTTATCAATACGATAAAGAAGCTCATTGTAGGAATTTTCCCCTTGGGAGAAATTCTGATTTTGCTTTTCTATTCGCGAATACGGCTCTACCGTACACAAGTACGCCTACGCTTCGTATTCGGGAATTTTCCCTCGCCCTCTAAAGCCCTTGGTTGTTTTAGCCGTCAGCCGTCGGCAGTCAGCTGTCAGTGAAATTCTCAATGCAACAAAGTTCGCAATTTATGTGCATACCACAGACACACCTGAGCTGGTGACTGCTTTTATAGTCATAGTCTAATGTGGTAAAAGTAAGTTATCTTTCAACGGGGAAGAAAGAAATTTGAAATTAAATTAATATATTAGCCGAAAATACACGGCTATTTTTTTGTTTTTGGATAGAGTGGAATATCCAATTAAATAAACTTGCTTTATTTAATTAGCTTTACGGAAATCAAAACCAAGCGGATTTGCTCCCGTAAGGCTAAATATAGCGACAAATTAATAAAAATTTTATAAAAAATCTAAAAACCGTATTTTTGCTATTGAGGCTTGATTTCAAGCGCCTCAATCACATCCATACCGCTTAGCTCCCGTAAGCAATCACTGTGAAATAACTCATTTTTAAGCTTGTAGGCTATCTCTCCCTCATAAATTACACCGCCGCAAGCATTGCATTTTGTGTTGCTTTTTATCTTATGAAAGGGACAGGAGGCTAAGTGAGGACTGCTTTCACAAATGTAGCACATATTTTCCTTCCTAATTATAATATAGATATTATAGATGCTTTCCGAGCGCATCGTGAGTGGAAAATTAAATCATCAAGCACCTTCTCAATAAACGCACACCTTAACGGGACAGTGTGTCCCATTTATTGAGCAACACCATTTTACACTATCGTAGGGGACAAATATGCACCATAAATAAAAAACACTCGAAAAAAATTCGAGTGCTTATTTATGGTGCATTCTCATTTTCGCAAAGCGAAAATATATCGAAACAGCAAAGCAGTTATTACGCAGTAACAAGGTTCTGCGTAGCAGGTTCTTATATCGAATTTCGCTTGCAAAATATATCGCAGTGTAGGGGATGGCGTCACGACATCCCGTGCTATATCGAATTTGCGAAGCAAATATATCGACACGCGTTAGCGTGCAATTTGTGAAAACACAGTGAAAGACAGACTATTATTCCTCACCAACCAATTTAACTTTTATATATTCGTGATTTACCGCTTTTAAATAAATCTCAAACATATCACTTGTTTTCATTCTTATGCTTGATGTATTAATGCAAGGATGACAGCCCACATATTGAGGCTTTAGTAC
>JAFQAM010000244.1 GCA_017416885.1 Clostridia bacterium
ATAGATGTTGATCTAATTTTGTATGCAAACGGTGTTAAGGCTGAAATGAGACATTCGGATTCTGACTATTGGGAATATATATTTATTATGCCAGAGGAAAATGTAGTTATTACAAGAGATATTGTGGGCGGTTGATAATATATCAAAATCAAATTTATAAATAATACATATTACAAAAGACAGGTTTATAACCTGTCTTTTGTAATAAATAAGTTAAATTTGCATGATAAATATAGTTTATTGATTTTAATTATATCTTTTGGTTTTGAAAAAGCATTGAAAACAATATTTCTTTATGCTATAATTTATTTGAATAATAGTGTGGCAATAATTAAGCTTTTAAAGCTGATGAAGAAATAACAAATTAGCAAAGGATAAAATATATTCTTAAAATAATGGATTACGAAATTATTTATTCAAAAAGAAAGACGCTTTGTTTACAGATTAAAAGAGACGGGCGTGTTATTATTAGGTGTCCGTACAGGACAAGTAAGGAACGGATTGAGAGCTTTTATAATTCCCATTTAGAATGGGTGCAAAGGAAGGTTGAGGTTACTAAAAACAGAATGGTGCCGATTAACGAATTAGGCGATACAGATATTGAGGATTTAAAAAGTAAGGCTTGGGAGTATATTCCAAATAGAGTTGATTATTTTGCATCTATTATGGGTGTTACACCTGCTAATGTGTCGATAAATCGTGCAAAAACTAGATTTGGAAGCTGTAATTCAAAGAAGCGATTAAACTTTTCTTGTAATGTTATGAGATATCCTATTGAGGCTATTGATTATGTGATTGTGCATGAGCTTGCGCACATTAAGGAATTAAACCATTCAAAGAGATTTTGGGCGATTGTTGAGAATGTTTTGCCTGATTATAAGGAAAGGCAAAAGATTTTGAAAACAAAATAGATAAATCACAGCTTTTAAAGCTACGCCGTTTCGGCAGCTGCTCTTTTATCTGATATCGAAACTGTCAAAAACGAGGTAATTTTATGAATATAGTTATTCTTGATTATATAACACTTGGTGAGGATTTAGATTTGAGTCCCGCTTGCAAATTTGGTAATGTTATTAAGTATCCTACATCGACTCAAGATGAGGCTAAGGAAAGAGTTAAGGATGCAGATGTTATTATAGTCAACAAGGTGAAAATGTGCCCTGATGTGCTTGTAAATGCGCCGAATTTAAAGCTTATTTGCGAGACTGCAACGGGATATGACAATATTGATTTAGAATACTGCAAAATGCGCGGTATTACCGTTTGCAATACGCCTGCTTATTCAACTTACTGTGTGGCGCAGGTTACTGTTGCTATGGCGTCTTATCTTATGACATGTCTTGGGGAGTATCGCGATTTTGTGCATAGCGGTGAATACTCTATGAGCGCAAGCGCGAATATGCTAAAGCCTGTTTATCACGAGTTTTATGGAAGGACTTGGGGCATTATTGGATTTGGTAATATTGGCAAGGCGGTGTATGATGTTGCAAAAGCGCTTGGATGCAATGTAATTGTAAATAAGCGCCAACCTGTGTCAGAATTTGAGTGTGTTTCGCTTGATGATTTATTAAAAAAATCAGATATTATTTCTATTCATTGCCCTCTTACAGATGAAACAAGAGGAATGATTGGCGAAAAAGAAATTGCTCTTATGAAAAATGATGCTATTGTAATCAATGTGGCGCGCGGTGCTGTTTGGGATGAAAATGCTATGGCTGAAGCAATTTTAAATAAAAAAATTGGCGGTCTTGGTTGTGATGTTTATGCAAGTGAGCCATTCAGAGAAAATCATCCGTTCAGTAAGATTTTAGATAAGAAAAATGTATGCTTAACTCCTCATATGGCTTGGGGGGCGTTTGAAACAAGGACAAGGTGCTTTAATACTGTCGTTTCAAATATTGAAGCATTCCTAAATGGTTGCCCTAAAAATATTGTAAACTAATATAAACAACCGCTATTTTTTAATAGCGGTTGTTTTTTATTTTTCGAAACATTGGGATAATATCGTTTTCTAATGTGAAGCGCTCTGTGCTTGTTGAGCTTTTGGCATACTCGCGGTTTACTAAATCAATATACATTGTTGCTTCGCCGTCATCACCCATATACATATTTTCGTATTCCTCGGGTGATATTATGCTTTTTACATCTAACTGCTCTAATGCCAAATTATCAAAAGAAATACAGTCAAATTTGTCAAGTAAAGATGGAAGAATGTTTTTAGTATGGGTTTTGATTTTTTTAACATCATCGTTATAGTATGTTTTGCCTTTGCCGAACATTTTATAGCCCAAAATAAGCACTTTGAGTTCTTGGTCTGTTATTTTATCGTAATCTTCAAAAATGCCGTTTATAACATGCAATACGGTGTTTCTATACGATTTTGCGAAGTCTATTACATATTGATTATATGCTTTTATCGACACTCCTAAGCCAAAAATTAATTTTTTGGATATTAATTCATCAATTAGCTTTCTATCTTTTTTCAGGTGAGCTTCGTTTACTGTAAGGTTACAGATTACGCCCTGTTCCTTCATTCTTGTTAAAAATGGAATGAGTTCACTGTGGGATAGAGGATTTCCGCCGCCAATAGCCAATTCTGTACCGCTTTTCAAGGTAAAAAGAAAATCCTCGTTCAAATTGCCCTCCTTGCCGTTTATGCTTGATTTTTCGTGGCACATTGGACAATTCATATCACAGTAGTCTGTTATTTTAAGGTCCATACTGTCCGGGAAGCTTGCATCAAATTCGTCATACTTTGTGGTTTTTACTTTAGTGCCGTCGCTGTACAGCTTCACTGTGTAGTTGCCGTTACGGTACATTGCTAAAAGGTCATTCATTAGTAGATATCTCCAGACTTATAATATCTGCCGCTAAAACCGTAACTTTCTTTTGCTACAAGCTTATACTCGTCAGAAAGATATTTTCTAACCTTTTCCCGTAGTACGCTTTCATCATCTTTGTCAGTTATGTCAAGGTTATTGCAAATGTCGGTGTAGGTTTCAAATCCGCAATTGCAATCATCGAGCGCGCCGTCGCAAAAATATCTGTGGCAGCAGTATCTGCGTCCCGGTGCGTTTTTGAATTCTAAATAGTTATCATAAAGGAATTTTTCGGCAACTTTCAGTAAATCCTTTTCTTCGCTTTCTGAATATGCTAATTTAATTCTATAATCTCTATTCATTAATTTTTCTACTTTTTCTTTTGCGTTTTCCTTATCAGCTAATGCATTTTTAAGCTCTACATACGCAAAAGCTTCAAAATCGATTTCTTCTTTTGCTTCGTCATACGGTTTATTTACAATTTTTGCATATTCTTCAAAAATCAGTGAATGTACTTTTAACATTTGGCGTCTTTCTTGAATAGCATCATAAAAATAATATTCAAAATCGCAGTTTTTTTCTATGTATTCATCTATATTTTCAAAGTCTTCTTCGTTATAAAAGCTTTCTAAACCGTCAAGTTGATTTAAAATTTCAGCAAGCTCATACGATGATATTTCATCTATATTTAATCCTTCTACCATTTTTGGTGCAATTTTTTCAAGCTTTTTAAAAGCACTTGCTTTTAATTCATCGGCGCCATCAAAATATTCGTCTTTGACATAGAATTCTTTTTTATATTCATCCTCTGCGTTATCAATTAAGCCAAGCATAGTTATCGCTTTTGCAAGTGGGGAGCGAATTTCAAATGATGCTTCCTTATCTATCTTTCCGCTTTTTGTTTTTTTGAGTGTTAGTGAGTGTGTTGATGAGCTATTGGTTTCAAAAACACTTTTTCTAATTACTTTTTTCATAGATTTAATAAATATCTCCTGTTTTTTCTAAATATACGCCATTCCAATATTCTTTTGCAACAAACCTCATTTCATCACTTAAAAATTCAAGCGCTTTTTGTTTTAATTTTTCAAGTGAACTGTCATATAATTTTAGTTGATTTTGTATTTTAAAATAGCTTTCCATTCCACAATAACAATCAGACAAGCAGCCTTGTTCAAAATATCTATCGCAACGAATTCTGTTATTTGTTAATCTTTTGAAAGTTTCATATTCTTCTTGATAGTATTGCTTTGCAAATTCTTTAATATTTCCGTTGCCTTTTTCTAAATAAGCTTCGTTAAATACATAGTTCTTTTCTATGTATTCGTTCAACTTTTCTTCATCATCCAAAATACTGAACAAGTACATATCGGCAAATGCTTCGCGATCTATTCTATCTAATGCTTCTTCTTTTGTTTGGTTGGTTATTTCTGCATATGTATCAATTAGCACATCTTTAAATTTTAGTAAAATTCTTCTTGATGCAAGGAAATTTAATATTAGCATTTCAGAATTTATGTCATTTTCACTACTTAAACAATCGTAGTTGTCTATTGAATTTTCAATCTTAATGATAATATCGCAAAGCTGGTCATAGTCTAATTTTTCGATATTGTAGCCAACTAACATTGATGGGCATTTTCTATTAACGGTATCCACAACTGCTTTTCTGACATTTATCAATGTATGAGGGTCATCTATTGGATATATATCAGAGTTATAGTCATATTCAGCATTATTAAGAAAACCTAAAAACTGTACAATTTTTGCTTCTTTGGAGCGAATTTCAAAGGAAGCATCCTTTAAAATTGACTTTGATTTAGACTTTTTAAAGGAAATTGCGTGAGTTGATGAACTATTTGTTTCAAAAACGCCTTTTCTAACTACTGTTTTCATATTTCTTTTTCTATCCTTTCTAACCAATTGTTTAGTATATTTTCTACCGAATTATCATAACTGAAAATTTCAATCACCGAATTATTTTCCTTGGCGATTTGGCAAGCGCGGGTTATAGCAAACCAGTATTCAGATTTTATGTCATAGCTTGATGATTCGTTTTTATAGAATATTGCTATTCTTTTTTTCGCTTTAGCGGCTTCTATAAGCTCAACCACGGTGCCTACTGAAAAATTACTATCGAATATGCAGCAAACTATGTCGGAGCTTAAAACCTGTTTTATTTCCTCTGTTACTACTGTTTCACAGTCGGTTGAGGTATAATCACCGTTTGACGCTTGCTCACAGTAAAAGCAGCCGTTATAAATTATATTATAATCCTTTAATGCTAAATTATTGGAATGATATGTCAGCTTTTTACTGTCACCTAAAAGCTTACTACGATAGTCGCTTATTAATCTATCGCTAAGAGGAATATTCTTTTTAATCAGGTTAAATTTTCCTGCAAAATAAATTTTCTTCATTTTTGCTCCTTGCTCAGCTTATTCCAAGTAATATAGCTTCCAATTGCCATAAATGTCCAAATAATATTCAGAGTTATCAGATACCAAGCCCGTTCTGACAGCATATAATACTCGATTATATATAAAATATCATTTATAAACCACAGTATCCAAGTGTCGGTTTTCTTTATTAGCATATAGTATGTTGCCACATATCCCGTTGTTGTGGTTAATGCGCCCATTAGCGGTAATGGATCATCTGTACCTTTTAAAATAAAATATACGATGACAGTAGATATAATGATTATTGATATATAAGCTGTTTTCTCAATTATACTACATCGCTTGATTGGAACATTTCCTTTTTTCCTATTCCAAAGTATAAAGCCTGATACGCCTATAAAGAAATATATTATACTGTTAGTTATGTCGCCATACAGTTTTGCTTGAATATTAAATATCAGCAAAAAGACATATTGCAAGCAGTAAAAAATCCAATTACTTCTTTTATTTGCCCATACCAGTATGCCTTGAATCAAGCCCATTATTGTTGCTATAGCTTCTATCATATACCCTCTTTAATTAATCCTATATATAAATATTATCATATTATTAGTATAATTTCAACAATTATTGGAAAAATGCAAACAAAAAAGAGCTTCAAAAGAAGCTCTTTTTTATATACATAAATTTAATTATGCAAGAATTTCAGTAACTGTACCTGAACCAACTGTTCTACCACCCTCACGAATAGCGAAACGGAGACCCTTTTCGATAGCGATTGGTGTGATAAGCTCAACTGTCATTGTTACATTATCGCCTGGCTTCGCCATATCAACATCTTCTGGAAGGTTGATGATACCTGTAACGTCAGTTGTTCTGATATAGAATTGTGGTCTGTAGTTTGAGAAGAATGGCTTTGAACGGCCGCCTTCCTTTTCTGTAAGAACATAAACTTGACCTACAAACTTTGTGTGTGGGTTGATTGAGCCTGGCTTGCAAAGAACCTGACCTCTTTCGATCTCGTTCTTATTAACGCCACGGAGAAGAAGACCAACATTATCGCCTGCTTCAGCGTTGTCCATAAGCTTATGGAACATTTCGATACC
>JAFQAM010000245.1 GCA_017416885.1 Clostridia bacterium
AAATATATGGAAGGAGGACGGTAATTATGTTTTTTGACAAAAATGACAGAGAATTGGAAAAAGAAATTAAAAATCACATTAACGAAAAATATGAGTCAGTCCCATCCTTCGAAAGTGTGATGTCAAAATGCAAGGGCTCACAAAGCAATATCCAAAAGGAATTAGTTCTATCAAATGGCGAAACGGTAGCCGAAAATAAAAACAAAAATCTTTTAAAGGTTTTCTTGCCTGTACTGTTAATAATCGCAATTGCGGTATTAATAATTACGCTTATACCAAGCCAAAACGGTGTAGATAATATAACCAAGAGCGGATATTTTATAATAGATGTAAATCCGTCGCTTGAATTGTCTTACGATAAAAGCGGAAGCATAACGGAGGCGACCCCTCTAAATGAGGATGCGGAAATCGTATTATATAACTTTGATTTAAAAGGCAAAAAATATACAGATGCGATTGATGAAATCGTAGAAAAGCTGATTGAGCTTGGCTATATTGTAAGAGAAGAAAAGAATGCGGTTCTGACCACTGCCGTTAATGAAAATGGCGAAAAGGACGAAGCGATGACCGAAACTGTCAAAAACGCATTTACCGAAACACTTGCCAAATGCAAAATTGACGGAGAGGTTTTAACAGGCGTTATTGATGAAGCATTAAGCCAAGAGGCAGAAAAATACGGCATAGATGCCCAAAAACTTGACCTTATTAAAAGGCTTGAAAGCTTAAGCGTTGAAATTCCAACCGAGGAATATGCATCTGTTTCCATAAGAGAGCTTTATCATCAGCTATCCGAAAAGGAAAAGGAAATAAAAGAGGAAGCCAAGGATAAGCTGAAGGAAGAAAAGGAAAAAAAGAAAAACGAGCTTAACGAAAGCATAGTAGGCGGTCTTGAATTTCTGTCAACTATAATCGGTGATAAAAGCGAGCATAAATCTCAGCTTGATGAAATAATTCAAAAGGCTGAAAGCGGCGAAAGCGCAGCTGAGGATGTGCTTACAATGCTTGAAAATATGGAGCTTGGCGGCTTTGAGATTTTTCTTGATATGATTATATCCTTCAAGACCGGACTTGAAGATAAGAATAATGAGCTAAATGAGCTTGCAAAGGAGCTTGAGGAAGCCAACAAATCCCTTGAGGAAAAATATAACGAGCGCCTTGAACAGCACAAGCAAAAGGAGCAGGAAAAGGAAAAAAATAAAGCTAATAAGGAAGCCGAAAAAGCGGACAATAAAGCAGAGCAAGCTCCGCCAAAGCCTAACGGAAAGCATGAAAATACCGACACAGGTAAGGATAAAGCCAACCAAAACGGCGGAAAGCCTGAGCAAAGCAACGAAAACGAAAACCTTTTCGACCGCCAAAACGAACACTCCCCAAGAGATGAAAGCAACCAAAAGCCAAGCAAGGATAACCCAAACGACTATGGCAAAAATCCCTATGATGATAACATCATTTTCGACGGAATCCTTGAAAAAATTTTTGGTTAAATTTAAATATAAAGGCTCTCCAAGTACAAATGTGGAGAGCCTTTTATATACAGATAGCAAAAATTTAATTGATTTAGTACATAAAAAACGAAGCCGTCAAGCATTCAATTTGTTATGAACTATTGCAAGTATTTTGTGAATGTGTTAAAATTAACATATAGAGCTTTTAACCGCGAGGAATAGTTATGACATTAACTAAAATTGAAATAATCAAATACAAATCTATTGTTAGTCCCGTTACTATCAATTTCAAAGAAAACCTGCCTGTGATATTTATAGGCAAAAACGGTAGTGGAAAAACAAATGTTTTAGAGGCGCTTGAAAAAATAGCAAGGGCTAATTCCAAATCGTATTATTATGAAAAAGCAAATAACCTTGAATATAAGGTTTATTTTAAGCTTTCCAAGGAAGAAGTAAATAGCTTATTGCCTAATATAGAGTATGACGAGGAAAAGAGCGAGGTAATAGCATATAGCACGGATGAAGGAATACGAATAAATAGAATAAAATCGGAATATTTGGTGCCTGAGCTTAAAAAGGTGATTTTAGATATTAGAGAAACGGCCAAGAAACTAAAAGCTGCGCTTGACTTATACAAAAAGCAGCTTTATAAGCTGTTTCACGAAGACGGTATGGTAGAATTGCCAATTAATTGCTATCAAATAAGATACTTAGATAATTCGACCACAAGCCTTTTTAGACTACATAGTGAAGTCGAGTATTTTATTAAACAAGCCGAAAGAGAAACAAATGCGCTTTTAGCGGCTTTTGATGATGATGAAAACTCTTTAAATTATATAAATAATGGGTTTTATATCCGTAATAATGTGAATATAAAATTTAAATTAGAATATGTAAAGCCGAGCTTGCCAAGGTTTGAGAAAAAATTTATATCTATAAATGAAGCAGCGATAAAAAGAGAAATAACAAAAATAAACAAAGCAACAGCGAAGGCTTGTGATGAAATTCAAGAATGCATAAATAGAATTGGTGAGCAAGCATCTGTAATTGTTAACGGATTAGATACTCAATATGTAACGCAAGAAGAGGTTGACAATAGATATTTTCATTTTTTAAGAGAGGCGCAAAGCGTGGTAGCGAAAAAGTGCTTGTTTTTGAAAAACGAAAATAATGAAATCCTCTTTAGTAAGGAAAAATATGACATATGGGACAATAGCTATCGGAGCTTAAATTTGACAGAGGTTTATTTTAGACAGGTTTATCAAGGCAAGGATAAAGAAAAAATTATAGAAAAGCTTTCCGGTAGCGAAAAAATAGATTTTTCAAATGAAGCGGTTGAAGAATTTGAAGCATACATAAATTTAAATCTCCCGGAATTTGAAGCGGGAATGTTTGATAGAATATCTATTGAACAGCATAATGATGGACAGCTGTCATTTTTATTGCATGAAAAAACCGGAGAAGTAATCAGATTAAATGAGACAAGCTCGGGCAGAAGATGGTACTTTAGCTATTATTTTATGAAAAATATGCTTGAAGAGGGAGATATGTTCATTATAGACGAGCCCGCTTCAATGCTTCATCCAAGCGCGCAAAAAGAGGTTCTTTTAGAGCTTCAAGAGCTAGCAAATAAAGGTGTTAGAATTGTATATTCGACTCACAGCCCGTATTTGATTAGCAATGAATGGAAGGGTATTAATTTTGTAGCTATGACTGACAAGGGGACAATTATTAACGAGGCTTTGACTAATAAGGAGCTGATTTCTCAAATGTCTGAAATTGTCGGAGAGGACATTTTTGCAGTTCAAGCTGTTGTTGATATGTACAATCAGGGAAATCCCAATAAAATAGGAAAGAATTGCTATGACGCAGTAAAACGCAAAACAAGCGATTTGCAAGAAGCGGCAGCAAAATTATTTGTTGCAGAGGATACCATTAAGTCATGGAACAGAAAAGGCGGTCATTTCAGATGCCCGAAGCTTGAAAATATAATTGCAGTATGCAAATATACGAATACAGAAATTAGAAAAATATTAAATTGAGTGGACAGCTGTCCACTCGATTTTTTATTTTAGATGTGATAAAATATAATTACCAAAAGAAAGGAGGTAATCAAAATGTCAAAATACAATACAATTGATGTTTGGAATTATGTATATGGCAACAAGGAAAGTGTATATGACTATGCGGGAAGGCTTATGATGAAATCTGCTTGCGGAAATCCGTATAGCAAATACCATCCAACGCTTGACCACATAAGACCTATATCAAGGGGCGGATGCGATGTGCTCGGGAATATAGTAATTTGCCATCGTGATACCAACGAGGAAAAAGCAGATAGCTTCCCACATTGGTACGCAAACGGGAGACTGTTTCGAGCAAAGCGCGTAAGAGGAACAAGAACAGATTACGAAATAGAAGAGGTTTAAATAATGCATTGTATAAACTATACTATTTTTAGTAAATCATAGGAGGCTATTATGATAAACAAAATAAAGACATCATTGTCAAAAATCAATTACAGGCTATTCTTTGCGCTTATTGTTCTTGGTCTTGCCCCAACTATTTATACCACGGTAAGAGTATTTTTCCTTGGACAGCTACCGGGGGAGTGGTCATTTTCAATTGCAGGCCAGCTATCTTGGGTGAACCTCATTTATGAAATATTAAACGAAGCGATTATTTTGCCGTTATTCTATTTTGTAGCTAAGGTGAAGGATGATAAGGACGCATTCTCTAATCGCATAAGAACGGGCATGTTAATTTCTCTTGGCGTGTATGCGGTGCTTTCCTTAATCGTAATTGCTTTTGCAAGACCGATGCTTCAATTAATGGCAACAGATGCAACCATTATTGATGCGTCCGCTTCATACATACGAATTGAAAGCATAGCCAATATTTTTTCAATCCTTACACAGTTTGCACTTGTAGCGCTTGTTACAGTAAATAAGAGTAAATATTTGTATGCATTAACGGGAGCAAAGCTTGCTTTGTGTCTTGTGTCCGATACATTTCTTGTTTCAACCTTGCCTGTGTCCTTAAATCTTGGCGTAAATGGAATAGGCTATTCAAATATTCTTGTTAATGCGTTTCTCTTAGCTGTATCGCTTGTGCTTCTTGCAAAGGAAAATATCAAGGTATTTGCAAAAGCAAGGCTCGATTTTGCTTGGGCAAGGGAATTTGCAAAAATAGGCGGAATTTCAGGCGTAGAATCGCTGGTGCGTAATGTCGCATATATGGTAATGATTGCGCGAATGGTAAATGTAGTTGGAGAGCAGGGCACATATTGGGTAGCAAATAACTTTATTTGGGGATGGCTACTGCTACCTGTAATTCAGCTTGGCGAGCTGATTAAGCAAGAGGTTGCCAAGGATAAGGAAAATATCCGCCGCAATTCTCTTGGCTATTTCACAATTACTGTAATAATTTCAGTGTTGTGGCTTGTAAGTATTCCTGTATGGAAGCCGTTTATGACTCATATTCTTGGCTTTAGCGATGTTGATAAGCTATTTGAGCTTGTCTTGATTCTTTTATTCTTTTACATACTTTATGCTGTTCAAAATGTATTTGACTCCACATTTTACGGTCTTGGAAAAACAAGCTATATGCTCTTTGAGTCCGTGGTAACAAATACAGTATATTACGGAATTGCATTTATTTTATACGCAACTAATGTATGGACACCGTCACTTATAGGAATAGCACTACTGTTCGGCATAGGCAACGCATTCGATAGCATTGTCTCACTTGTTGCATACGCACACCTTCTCAAAAAAGAAAAAATCAATATCCTACGCGTAGAATAAAAATAACCGATGAGAAATCATCGGTTATTTTTTGTATTATTCGTTTTGTAAAGGTAAATATAAAAGTAGTGAGCTTAGAGCTATGAATTTGGCTTTGCCAAATGATATGAGCCTGCTACGCGAAGCGTATCATAACCGATAACTTGCCGAAGGCAATCATAGTTGATTTGAGCTTCGCTCATGTTTAAGAATAATTAAAAGAAATTTCATTAAGACAAATATTAATATTCTCAAAGATGTTAAGGCAAATATGTTTAGAAAAACAACCGAGAAAAATCACAGGAGTATTTAGAAAGCACTCAAACAACAATACTAATATAGATAATAACCATATAGAAAAAAGTGTCAAAAAGCATTACCCTTGTTACCCTCTTACAAACTTACTCCGAAGACAATTGGTACGATTGAGTGGGAATGATTTTATTGTTTCAAGAAAAAGCCTCGTAGAATTTAATCTGAAAGGCTATATTTTCATTTTCATAAGAATACGCAAAACTGTTCTCTAAGAACATTTGTGTGTGTTCTGAAACATAGTTACCTTGTATAGATGTATTATAGCGCAAAGAAATTATCAAGTCAACTTCAATATAGATATATTACTGATATGAAGATAGCTTTTTTAGTAAATTTCCAATGGTTTTGTTTATTGTCATATTGTAATAAACGCCTTCTTCAAAGCAGAAAGCATTTTTACAGGAAACGAACCATAAAAGTGTAAAGGTTTCTAAGCTTGATAAGCAATTTATCAAATCACTGCTTGCAACTTGAGTAATGACGCCATAAACACTACCATCAAGGCCAAATCTTGATTTGATTTCTTTAACAATCTCAGTAGGTGGAATTGTATTGTCCTTGTCAAGGCTTTCACTGGCTTCTATCATTTTGTTTAGAAATTCATTCATTATTTCATCGTTTATGCTTGATTCATCAACCTTTGAAAAATAGTCAATGTATTTATTGTTTGTTATTTCGGAAAACTTCATATATTTATCCTTGCTTTCTTAAATTCACAATGTGATTGAAACTTGTCTATAAAATTATATCATATGAAATAATGCATGTCAACTATTTGCATAAAACAAAGATAACAACACGAAGCATTTCATAGTGTTTTCGCAGATAGAGAAGTTATGAGTTACGGTGTAACGTTATGAGTCAACGTTATTGACGTTATGAAAAAACCTCGCAAAAGCGAGGTTTTTGTTATGATATAAATTTTCTGCGAAAATTCATAGCCCGGTTTTTGCTATTGTTTGTTTTTTGATGTGTTGACGGAAGCAACGAGCATACGACGGAGTTCGCCGCACAAATGTAATAATTCTTTTGTTTCCTCTTTAGACATAATATTGGCATTTATAAATAATTCAAGCCAATATTCAGTTTCATAGCATTCTTTAAGTGCAATTTGAAGCTTAGATATAAAATCAGCTTTACTTTGAGCATAGTTTGCCTCGCGAATATTAGCTCCTATTGATGTAGCCGAGCGCTCAAATTGATTTTTTAGCGAATAGTGTCCATTTACCTTGTCAGAATATATAAGCGATTTTACTTTCTTTCATACAAAACTCCGTGAATATAATTAAATCGTGCGGTAAAATACCGCACGATGAAGTCCCTAACGGGATGAATTCCACTAAGGGGGGATTAAGTCGAAGCGTTGCTTCGGTTGAATGAAATCCCCCCCATTATCGCCGCAGCGATTTCATCCTCAAAGAGGATTTCATCTGCGTGGCAGATTTATTCCACCTGTCAAGGTGGATTTCATTGCATTTGCCAATGGCAAATGCTTATTCCCACTCGATAGTGCCAACAGGCTTTGGTGTGAGGTCGTAGAGAACACGGTTGATGCCTTCAACCTCGGATGTGATTCTTTGTGTGATTTTATGGAGCACGCTATATGGGATTTCCTCAATTGTGGCGGTGATTGCCTTCTTTGTATTTACGGCGCGGATAATAGCGGGCCAGCCCTCGTATCTTGCGTCGTCCTTAACGCCTACGCTCTTTATGTCGGGAACAACAACGAAGAATTGCCATACTGTTTTAGCAAGACCGCAATTGTCAAATTCCTCGCGGAGAATAGCATCAGCCTCGCGAAGCGCGTGGAGTCTGTCTCTTGTAATAGCGCCAAGACAACGAACGCCAAGACCCGGTCCCGGGAATGGCTGACGGTAAACCATAGAATGCGGTAAGCCGAGCGCTTCACCAACAACTCTTACCTCATCTTTATATAAAAGACGAAGCGGCTCAACAAGCTCAAATTTAAGGTCATCGGGAAGACCGCCCACATTGTGGTGAGATTTTACAGCCTTTTTGCCCTCGCCTTGCTCAATGCTCTCTAAGATGTCGGGATAAATTGTGCCTTGGGCTAAATATTCAACGCCTTCTAATTTTCTTGCTTCCTCGGCAAATACCTCAATGAACTCCTTGCCGATAATTTTTCTCTTGCTTTCAGGATCGCTTACACCCTTTAAAAGATCAAGGAAACGGTCGGTTGCATCAATATAAATAAGATTTTCGCCAAGCATCTTGCCGAAAATTTCGCAAACGCCTTCGCTTTCATTCTTTCTCATTAAGCCGTGGTTAACATGCACACAGTAAAGCTGCTTGCCAATAGCCTTGCTTAAAAGAGCCGCCAAAACTGATGAGTCAACACCGCCTGAAAGGGCTAAAAGAACCTTTTTGTCCCCAACCTGCGCTTTAATTTCCTTGATTTGCTCATTGATGAACGCTTCTGCCAATTCCTTGGTTTTGATTTCCTGCATGTCCTTGCTTCTTAGTACCTGTTGCATAATTTATCCTCCGTTATTTTAATACACCTTCGGTGATGACATACAATGCAAGCATTGGATGCCATACAGCTTCGCTGATTACATTCACGCATACGCGTGATTACATACAATTGCGATGCAATTGATTATATAAGTTACAATCATTTTAACACATCATTTTATCAATATCAATAAATTTTTTTAAGATTTTTGCGATTTTTTCTATTGTACAAAATGTGCTAAAAAAATTAATAAAAAAATGTGCAAAATGCAAATAAAACAGGGCAATCCGTAATCGGAATTGCCCTGCGTACCGTTATTTATGCCACAGTAGGCTTGAACCAACAAGCATTGGAAACCAAATCAGTGGCTATTTTAACAGTTTAATCATTGCCTTACGGCAGTAAGCCTGCTTCTTAAACTATCAAACTATCTCACCGATTTGGCTTCGAATGTGCTTCGCAGTTTTAGACGAGAAA
>JAFQAM010000246.1 GCA_017416885.1 Clostridia bacterium
GGGTGTAGGATGTAGGGTGTAGGATGTAGGCATTTCTCATTTTGCGAAGCAAAATATATCGAATTTCGCTTGCGAAATATATCGAAGCCGTAGGCTACATCGAATTTGCGAAGCAAATATATCGACTTGCGTAATATGTAGTTTTTTCACATTTTACTTTACAGAATGAAATGATTGCTACGCAATCTTGAAATGCAATGCAACGCATTGCATGCTGACGGCTGGCGGCTGACGGCTAACACTCGACTGAAAGGAACAAGTTATGGAGCAAAAATTATTAGTAAAGGATAGCGACAATTTGCTTATCCACAAGTTTTCACAGGCGTTATTGGTTCAAGGTATTACCGAGGGCGCGGAATGTTATTATATTGATGACAATTTCCGTTTGCCGTTTTTCAAAATCCCAAAAGCATATAAAAAGGAAGCGGAAAGCGATCCCGATGTACATTATGCCTTCGTTGATATTGATGACAATCCGCCGTTTTTAGAAAAAGAGGAATACACCGTACACGGCAATTATCATCATCAGCATATTGCTAATGCAGAGGATGCCGCTTTACTTGTTAAAAAGCTGATTACAGGCGAGACTTGCGAGGTTGCTTTAATATTAAAGGAAGCAATTGCAGCCACATTTATGGAAAACACAGGCGATCCTAAAACAAATGTTGACAATTTTATGGCGCACTTTGAGCATATTATGAAATGTATTAAAAGCTCGCAGCGTGGCGGACATCAGCACGGTATTTTTAAAGCTTCCTATCCTTATTATTTATATTATGGCTTAGAAAAGCAACAAATGTTTGATGGCTACAATGCTTACGCCGTGTCCTCAATTCTTGCAGAGCATCCCGAATATTATATTTTAGGATAGTGTATAAGCTCACCACCAAATAAGAATTTACAAAGGAGAAAATTATGCTAATTGTAATATTGATAGCCGTAATTTTAACTGTAGCGGAAGTATTCTTATCTAAGAAAAACAACTTGGCATGGATAATACCAATTATAACAGGCATCTATCTAATCTATTCGTGTTATAAAGTTGTGAGGTTTCAAGATTTAACATTCATTGATATGTTGCCGTCGCTCATTATTTTCACGCCCTCTGTTGGAGCATTTTTGGTGTGCAAGGCAGTTATTAAGAAATGAAAATTATAGAGCATAATAAATATATAGAGAGCATCAGCTTTTAAATAAAGCTGATGCTCTCTTTTTATTTTAACACACTTATAAGCTGATTTCTTGCTTTTTTAAGGTTAGACATCTTGTTTGTTTTTGTTACCTTTATACCTATTTTGCTACAAAAATCGGATATTATGTTTTTTACATCGTCATCACAAACAAAGATTTCAGACATTTTTCCATAACGCTTAATTGTATTCCCAATGCAATTAATAAGCACATTGATTTTATCGGCAGCCGGATGTACCGTTTCGTTCAGCATAATAATGCCCTTTGATTTTTCAACACCTAAAACAAGCAAAGGAATTGTTTCCTGTCCCTCGTGAAAAATTGTCATGCTTAAATATGAAATATCAAGCTCCATAGAATAATCAAGCCGTGGCATGCTTTTCAGCTTTAATGCAGAGCTGCTTATTTGAGGAAAAACCTTTGGATGAACAGCAATATCAATAGGAATGTCCACCTTAAATGGATGTGTATAAAACAAATCTACACTCGAATCGTACCACCTTAAAAGCGTTTTTCTTTTATCAAATTCCGGATTTAATCCTTGCTCATAAATTGCAGCAACCATCATAAATAAATTTCCGAATGCTTCCAATAAAAAATCTATTTCCTTTTCTGTCAGCTGCTTGGGATAATATCCTATCTCGTACCGTTCAACATGCAGCCACGCGCCTTTTCCTCTAAAATGGAAGCCTAATGCTTTTATAGTATCGTAGCTTTCCTTTTGCAGCGTGTCTCTATCATCCCATAAAGCAATGTAGCCCGTTTGCAAATATCGTTTTGGCTCGGGCTTGTCTCTCTTGGCGTATTTTCTCGCCTCCATATAGTCTTTTTCGTTCTCGTAACACGCGATACCGTACGCTCCCGTTGTTTCAGACAAAAAGGAAAACATAACCGATTTACTCTTATCCTTCCAAATAAACGCAAATCTATCGTCTTCAGAAAAATCATCCCATGGCTCAAATGCCCTATTTTTTGCATTACCTCATATAATTGCAAATATTTCTCTTTCATTTTATATGTCATTGTTTCATCTCCTATTTTTTACAGTTTAACATACAAAACTTTAAAAATCAATTGAAAAGCTTTGATTTATATGTTAAAATTAAATTAAAGTAAATAATTTGAGGTAAAATATGATTTACAAAAATTTTAAAGGCTTAAATTTATCTACATTGGGCTTTGGCACTATGCGTTTGCCAACTATTGACGGAAAAAATGAAAATATCGACCAGGAAAAGGTCAATGAAATGTTTGATTATGCTATTGAAAATGGCGTAAACTATTTTGATACCGCTTGGGGCTATCATTCGGGCAATAGTGAAATTGCTGTTGGTAATGCGCTGAAAAGACATTCAAGAGACAAATTTTATCTTGCTACAAAATTCCCCGGCTATGATGTAAGCAATATGGGCAAGGTGGCTGAAATTTTTGAGAAGCAGCTTGAAAAATGTCAGGTGGAGTATTTTGATTTTTATCTTGTACATAATGTTTGCGAGGCGAATATTGAATACTATCTTGACGAAAGCTATGGCACTGTTGATTATCTTTTAAAGCAAAAGGAAAACGGCAGAATAAAGCATCTTGGCTTCTCTACTCACGCAGATTTCAACAACTTTAAAAGATATCTTGACAAATACGGCAAGTATATGGAATTTTGCCAAATTCAATTGAATTATCTTGATTATGAATTTCAAGAAGCAAATAAAAAAATGGATTACCTTAAAAGGTTAGGTATTCCTGTATGGGTAATGGAGCCTGTACGCGGTGGCAGACTTGCAAGACTAAGTGAAAGCGAGCTTGAAGCAGCAAAATCCATAAGAGAGGATGCTTCAGCGCCTGAGCTTGCGTTCAGATTTATTCAAGCCTTTGATGATGTTATCGTTACTCTTTCGGGTATGTCGGACTTTAATCAAGCCAAGGAAAATATTAAAACCTTTAGCGAGGACAAAAAATTAAACGAAAGCGAATTTAAAAAAGCTCTTGCTCTTGGCAAGAAAATGACAGAGTGCGTGCCTTGTACCTCTTGTAGATATTGCACGGAATATTGCCCGCAAGGACTTGATATTCCAAAGCTTATTTCACTTTATAATGAGCAGGTATTCTCAGGCGGTGGCTTTATTGTGTCAATGAACTTAAATTCACTTCCCGAGGATAAACGACCAAGCGCTTGTATCGGCTGTGGAGCTTGTCAATCCGTTTGCCCACAGAATATTAAAATCCCCGAGATTTTTGCTGACTTCGTTGAAAGAAGAAAATAAATTGGTGGTTAGTGGTTAGCTCTCATTTTGCGAAGCAATCATTTCATTCTGCATATCAGACATTTCAGCAATTATCACATTGATTAATAATAGTAAGCTTTAAAATTTAATTAGACAAATTTAGATTATATTTATGAATTAAATAATTTAAAAAGCAAGGTCTTTATTGGCGAAAGCATTTACTATTATTTGTTTTCATTGTCCGGTTTTACCGATGCTGTTGAGCATGAAGCAAAATTAAGCGAAAACATCAAATTGATTACTGCAAATGATTTAATATAACAAAAAGCTTCTTGCGAAAAACCGTAAGAAGCTTTTAAATTTGCTTTAAAGTGAAAGCTTTTACTAAAGCACTAAAAAGTTTTCAGTTTAGTGAAAACTTTTGCTAAAATGATGAAAAGTTTTCAGTTTAGTGAAAACTTTTGCTAAAATAGTGAAAAGTTTTCAGTTTAGTGAAAACTTTTGCTAAAATAGTGAAAAGTTTTCAGTTTAGTGAAAACTTTTGCTAAAATAGTGAAAAATTTTCAGTTTAGTGAAAACTTTTGCTAAAATGATAAAAAGTTTTCAGTGAATATGTCTTAATATATGCTTATAGCATATTATGTGTGCTATCAGTTTGTTTAATAATATATTTGCTTTCCCTATAATAATAGTATGTAATCAATGCTATTAGCATAGGAGATAAACAAAATGGAACAAAGCATATTAGGCAAAAGAATTAAAGACGCTCGCAAAAAATTGAAGCTTACGCAAGCAAGATTGGCTGAAAAAGCAAATATATCAAATGTATATTTAGGTGAAATTGAAAGAGGCACTAAAATTCCAAGCGTGCCCGTCTTAATAGATTTAATTGAGGCGCTTGAGGTATCATCTGACTATTTGCTTCGTGATAGCTTAAAATCCGCTGAGGCTATAATAAATAATGAGTTAACAGAAAAATTAAGCAAGCTTACACCAAAGCAAAGAAAAACAGCCATTGACATTCTAAACGCGTATATTAACAATCTTTAATTCTTGAGTTTAGCGACATTTATTGATATTTTTTGAGTTTAGCGACAAATTTTGACATTTTTTGTCTTTTAGATATGTTAATATATGCTCATAGCATATATTTATATCTGAAAGGCGGTGTCAATATGAAAAAATTTGTTTTTAACAGACAAGTAGATGTACTCGGCAGAATAGTGCTTCCTATCGAGCTTCGTCACAATTTGGGGATAGAAGCAAAGGATACAGTCAAACTAATCCCTGTCGAAAACGGTATTCTTATTGTACCAAGCAAGCAAAATTAAAAAATTCCCTTTGCCAACGGCAAGGGGAATTTTGTTTGTGTGGATGTTGTTTTGTTATCTTGCTCCTTCAAAAAGCGTTTTGGTTTATTGCTTTTGATTTGTGCTTTTTAGAATATGTATTTGCCCTTGGGTAAGTTATGTGCTGTGCCGTTTATGATAATTGTGCTTTCCACAGGGGTTTCGATTTCGTAGCGGATTTTGTCGCCAATATGGTACCATTTCGATGTGATTTTGCCCTGTTTTGTGTGGATGGTTGCTGACAGGTGGTCAAGCTGGCTTGTAGGCTTTGGCGCAATTAAAGCTTCTTTAAAGCTTGGTTTGAGCGGTTTTATGCCGCATGCCTCCTCGTATATCCAATCGGCTACGCTGCCGTAAGCGTAGTGGTTGA
>JAFQAM010000247.1 GCA_017416885.1 Clostridia bacterium
AATATATGTTTTACTTATATTTTTTGTTTATAAGTATGAGTTTAGGAAATTTTCCCTATATCCTATATCCTATCTCCTATCCCCTGATTTCACACACGTACACCGTGTGGAAATCATCATTCTTATACCATTTTAGGCACTCTGTGTCGATAAAACAGTCCTTTTTTATAGTGTCGGCATAGATTTTTTTAAGCTTTAATGTATATTTTGCGTTTTCAAAAATGGGATAGCCGTTATCCAATGTATATTTTAACCCACAAGCCTTTATTTTGTCAATATCTCTGCCCGATTTTGTTCCGCAAAATGATAGAATTTTCTTGCTTTCCTCGTTATTTTCAAAAAATGTAAGACTCATTTTTGAGCCGTTTTCGGTAAAGCTGAATGTATGTCTTTGAGGACGGACAAACACAAAAGCAACCTGCTTTCCCCAAAGAATTCCAACTCCGCCCCAGGATACCGTCATTGTGTTGACCTCTCCGCTTTCCTTTACGGCGGTAAGCAGCGCTCCGCCATTTAAGCTTGATAAAAATTCGGTAGTCATATTTTTCTCCTTTTTTGACATTACACATACATTATATTAAATTAATTGAAATTTGGCAACATTTATTTTATAAAATATTTAAAATCTTTAAAATTTCTCTTGACATTATTGACTGTATAATATAAAATTATATTATGTAGAAATTTGGCGTTATGAGCAATTCGGCGAGCTTGTATGCTTTTTACATAATATTTCTAAATTTGCATTTTAAATACGCCGAAATACTTTAAGGAGGTATAAAGCATGCTACATTGGTGGATAGCAGTAGTTGTTGGCATATGCGCCGCTGTAATTGGTATTGTTGCCGGTATTATCATCCGCAAGAATATTGCCGAAAAGCAGATAGGCTCAGCTGAAGCGCAGGCTAAAAAGCTACTTGAAGACGCTATTAAAGCAGCAGAAACCAAGCGTAAAGAGTATATGCTTGAGGCTAAGGATCAGATCCTAACCGAGAGAAACGAGCTCGAGCGCGAGGTTAAGGAAAGACGAGCTGAATTAACTCGTCAGGAAACCAGACTTGCTAACAAAGAAGACAATCTTGATAAAAAAGCTGAGGCCTTTGAGAAAAAGGAAGAAGCTTTGGCAAATAAGGTTAAGGAAACAGAGGAAATTAAGGAAAAAATCTCACAACTACACGAATCTCAACTCAAATTACTTGAAAAGATTTCAGGCTACAGTCAAGAGGAAGCAAGAGCAATGCTCATTAAGAATCTTGTTGACGATGTTAAGCACGAGCAAGCAATCAAGCTTGCTGAATTAGAAGCAGAGTTTAAGGATGAGGCTGACAAAAAGGCTAAAAACATTATTTCTCTTGCTATTGCTAAGTGCGCGGCAGACCATGTATCCGAAACTACTATTTCAGTAATTAACCTACCAAACGATGAAATGAAGGGTAGAATCATCGGCCGTGAGGGTAGAAATGTACGAGCTATTGAAAACCTTACAGGCGTTGAGCTTATTATTGATGATACGCCTGAGGCAATTACAATTTCAGGCTTTGATCCTGTAAGAAGAGAGATTGCAAGAATAGCCATTGAAAAGCTTATTTCAGACGGCCGTATTCATCCTGCGCGCATTGAGGAATCTGTTGAAAGAGCAAAGCGCGAGGTTGAAGCTTCTATTAAGCAGGCAGGCGAGCGAGCAACCTTTGAAACAGGTGTTCACGGTATTAACAATGAGCTTATCAAGCTTCTCGGTAGATTAAAATACAGAACAAGCTACGGTCAGAATGTACTCAACCACTCCATTGAGGTATCTGAGCTTGCAGGCGTTATGGCAGGTGAGCTTGGCGTTGATGTTACACTTGCTAAGCGCGCAGGTCTTTTACACGATATCGGTAAGGCGCTCACTGCTGAGGTTGAGGGCTCACATGTACAAATCGGTGTTGATATTGCTAAAAAGTACAAGGAATCCAAAGAGGTTATTCACGCAATTGAGGCTCACCACGGTGAT
>JAFQAM010000248.1 GCA_017416885.1 Clostridia bacterium
CCAAGACCGCCTGTAAATAAGCCGTAGCCGTAAGCAACCTGGATAATATCATCCTTGCTTACCCCTGCCATAGTGAAGCATCTTGCAACGCATTCTGCCCATACATCAAGATCGTATCTTGTGTAGCCAACAACAGTAGCCTTACCGGTAGTACCGCTGGAAGCGTGAATTCTTACAATTTCGGAGTTAGGAACGGCAAAAAGTCCAAACGGATAGTTGTCGCGTAAATCGTCCTTAGTAGTAAATGGAAGCTTAGTAATGTCCTCAATAGACTTAATATCGCCGGGCATCAAATCGACAGCCTGCATTTTCTTGCGATAGTATTCTACATTGTGATAAACATAGTCAACAAGCTTAACAAGTCTTTTGCTTTGCAGGTTATGCATTTCATCTCTTGACATGCATTCCTTCGTTTCATTCCAAATCATTTTTTTCTCCTATATTTTGCTTCATAAGAAGCTTTTTTTACTTTGCCTCAAAGCCGCATACAAATGCTTTTTTATTTATTTCAATTGTTTTTGGCGGTACAGTGCTTTCTACTACCTTAAGCCAATCTTCCTTATTGAATCCGATTTCAGAAGCAGCAAAGCCTAAAACAACAGAGTTTAAAACCTTGCTGTTTCCAAGCTCTAAAGCGATTTTCTGACCGTCAATAGTATAAACCTTGTGATCCTTGCTTAAATTTTCAATAATATTTTCAGGATATTCCTTCGCGCCAATAACAACAGTCATAGGATCAATTCTGCAATCATTGATAATCAAAGCGCCATCCTTCTTTAAAAAGTGAGCATATCTTTGCGCCTCAAGTCGTTCAAACGCAATAACAACATCAGCTTGACCTTCCTCAACAACAGGCTCACAAACCTTATCTCCGTATCTTACAAAGGTAACAACGCTGCCGCCTCTTTGAGCCATACCGTGAACCTCTGAAATCTTTACATCGTAGCCGCTCTCAAGCGCCACCTTACCAATAATTCTGCTTGTTAATAGTGTGCCTTGACCGCCTACGCCAACAATCATTATATTTTTTGTCATCTTATCTTTCCACCGTTTCTATTGCATTAAATTTACAATAATTCTTGCAAAGACCACAGCCATTGCACATTGTAGCATCAATCTTAATTGTGCCGTCCTCATTTTTTGTAATAGCAGGACAGCCAATCTTTAAGCACATACCGCACTTCTTGCACTTTTCAGGTACAGCCTTGCAGTAGTTAGGGAATTTTTGACCTTTAATAAGAACGCAAGGTGCTTTTGAAATAATTACAGTAAGTGTATCGCTTGCAACGCTTTCCTTAATTACTTTTTCAAGCTCCTTAACATCAAACGCGTCAACTGTAATTACTGACGGTACGCCGATAGCGCGGCAAAGCTCAGCTAAATCAATAGCGTATGTTTCCTCTCCCTTTAATGTTTTACCGGTAGCCGCATGCTCCTGATGTCCTGTCATACCTGTTGTACGGTTGTCAAGAATCATAACAGTAGCAGTTGACTTGTTGTAAACCATATTAATAAGCGAGTTAACACCTGTATGTAGGAATGTTGAGTCACCGATAACCGCAACCCAATTCTTTATGTAATCCTTACCCTTAGCCTTTTCCATACCGTGTAATGCAGAAATACTTGCGCCCATACAAATTGTTGTATCAACAACGCCGAGAGGAGCAACTGCGCCAAGAGTATAACAGCCAATATCACCGGATGCGTGAATTTTCAGCTTATTCAAAACAGAAAATGTGCTTCTGTGCGGACAGCCGGGACAGAGAATAGGCGGACGGGCAGGCGCATCAAGCTTCTCAAAGCAAGCATCATCCTTGCCAAAAATAACTTTTCTTAAAAGGTTTGCGCTGTATTCGCCTTGCTTTGTAAATAGCTCCTTGCCCTTTACATCAAAGCCCCAGGCTCTTACCTGCTCCTCAATAACAGGCTCAAGCTCCTCAAATACATATACAGTTTCAACCTGATTAATAAAGCTCTCAATCAATTCCTTAGAAAGCGGATTTACAAGACCAAGCTTTAATACGCTTGCGTCAGGACAAACCTCTTTTACATACTGATACGCAATACCGCATGTAATAAAGCCGATTTTTGTATCGTTAATTTCCATTTTGTTTACAGGGAAATTGATAGCATCCTTAGCCATATCTGCTTCTCTTTTTTCAACAACCAAGTGTCTGCCGATAGCAGAAGCGGGCATCATAACATACTTGCTGACCTGACGGGAGTATTCCTTATCCTGAACCTCTTTTCTTTCGCAAAGCTCAACCGCGCTTTGTGAGTGAGCCAATTTAGTAGTTGTTCTTAAAATTACAGGAGTGTCATATTTTTCGCTTAGCTCATAAGCATATACCATAAAGTCCTTAGCCTCTTGGCTGTCGGATGGCTCTAAAACAGGAACATGCGAAGCGCGACCGATCATTCTTGTATCCTGCTCATTTTGTGAGCTTGCCATTCCCGGATCGTCAGCAACAACAAATACAGAGCCGCCGTTTACACCTATATAAGAGAAGGTATAAAGTGGG
>JAFQAM010000249.1 GCA_017416885.1 Clostridia bacterium
GTGCTTGAAGCAAGACGCACAATTATTAATAACTTAATTGAAGCATAAAAAATTATCACCTTGACTTTGAAAGTCAAGGTGATTTTTTTATATTGTGGTGTTTTCCCAATAATTAAATTCATATCCGCATTTGTGGCATCGGAATGTTGCGTATCTGCGGTCCTCTCTGTTTATGTCTCGGGGCCTTCGGATTTCCGCTCCGCAAATAGGACATTTTTTACTGAAGGATAGAGCAAAAAATGCAAATAATGTTATTAAAAGCATCATTGAGCTAAATAGCATCAAATATCCGCCTAAGCTATAATATTCGGTCAAGGTCTGAATGATTTTTCCCGAAATAAGTATTAATGCTTCTAAAACGAAAGCAATGATAAGCATTGTCTTTTTCTTCATTGAATCCTCCTCCTTTATTTGCCTCAAATGTGTATGATGTTTTATTATTGGAACTTTGATACATCGACGCCGAAAATGTGTGCGATTGCGTCAAGCTTTTCCTTTTTGTCCTCGTCGCCCTCTTCTGCCTCTGCGTATTCCTCGCCTAATGCATTTTCAAGCTCGGATAGGTCATTTTCGCTTAAATGCTCTCTTACATTGTATGGGTCGTCAACCTCGTTGCCGTTTTCGTCCTTGGTTGCGGTTACAATCATTGATGAAACAAGATTTGATTCAAGTGTGGTTGAAACAAATTCGCTTGCGGTCATTTGTGAGGTTGTTTCCTTATCGTCGCTTGAAACGAACACATTTTTATCCTTTGCGCTATTATCAAGAGCAGAGTCAACCGCTGGAATAATTTTAACTGCGCTTTCAGCCTCTTTAGCTAAATCCTCGTCGGGAATTGATGTTGTTTCATCCTTAATGGTATCTACCATTGAGGTTAAAAGTCCCGAAATTGTATGTACATGCTCGCCCTTAACGCCGATGGATTTTAGGTTTTCCTCTGTTAAAATGCTCTTTACAGAGTCGGCATCGGCTGTTGTAATATTCATAAGGAGCGCTTCAATTGCATCATCATAGTCAAGCTCCTCGCCCTTATACATTGATAATACAAGAAGGGCAACCTTTTGTCTTGCTACAAGCATCATTTCCATATCGCTATCGTGTCTAATTGCGTTTTGGATAAATTCCTCATCTAAAATGCCTAATTTAGCGCATCCCTTTGATTCTAAGACTGTTCTTAAAATAAACTCAAAGGTGTCGCAGAAAAGGTAGCTTTGTTTAATGCCGTTAAATGCTCTTCCAAGTGATGCAAAATCGCCGTATTGAATCAAATCAAGCGTTGCACCGTCCATATGCTCTTCAATGCTTTCAAGGAATGTATCAAGCTCAATGATTACATTGGAAATAATTTTTCCTTCGTTTCTTACAACCGCTTCATTTAAGCCGCTGATATCTATCATATGATGCTTTTCGGTTGTTGTGCCGTTTACCTCATCATATATGCTATATAAGTAGTTTACAGCGCCGTCGGTGATTGCGGGAAGGATTGGTCTTGTTCTTTCGTTGCGGTGAAGCTCAACTAAAATATCGCTTATTACATCGGTATTTTCAAGAACATATAAAATGTCTCCGTCCTCGCTGACTGCCGCTTTCAAAAGTCCGTCATCAATGGCGCATTTTGCAATCTCGGCAACTGTGCAAAGGTCATCCTTGAAGCTTGCGGGAGTAGTATCAGCTAAAACAATTAATGTGTTATCAAGCGCAGCCTGCAATTCTGTACCGATAACAGGCTTCTCTAAGCCGAATACCGCATTTCCCTTATTCCATTCCTGAGCAACGAATGAAAGTGCGTGGCTTATAAATGCGGGAACAAAATCTGCGTCTTGAATAATGTCCTCTATTCTTTCAATAGATTCTATTTGAGTGTCTCCGTATTCATCTAAGGGAACGCCAACAAAATTGCCTGATTCCTTATATATATCAATGGCTGTTTTTGTTTCGTGTCTTAATGAAATTTTCACATCGTCAACGGTTATTGTTGTCAAAGCATCGAATAAAGCCCTGCCGCCCACTGAGTGAACAGCTCTGAATACAGGCGTATCCTTCACCTCGTCAACTATTTCCTCTGCTTGCGTTAAGCCCTCAATTTGTGTGTCGTCGTTTTTGAGCATATCAAGAGTTTCGCTTGCGTAATTAACATAGCCCACTATCGGCATAATAAGAATAGCAACTGCGGCGACCTTAACAAGCGCTCCGATTAAGCCGCCGCCTAATCTGAGACCTATACCCTTGGTGCTTGGCATAATTAATTTATTTACGATTATTTTTGGAATTATAAATACAACTCCGAAAGCCACAAAGACTCCTATAAACGCAATGGGCAATACTATAACAGATACTAATGCTAACAAAAGCGATACTGCGGTTGCATTTAATTCAGGTGAGGTCAGATAGCCGTTAACCTGATCTATTGTCGCTTGATCAAGCCCTAAATTTGGCGCTATGGTTGGGAAATACTCCGTAACATTTTCTATTGTTGCTATATTTTTTGCAATATAGGTTGCAACTAAAACCGATATCAAAACATTCAAGCCGAGGAAAAGTAAATCGGTTATTGATTTAAATGTTCCCTTTATAAAGCCTGCAATAAAGCCTATCGCGCCTATCGCAACAAATGCCGCAATGATTCCTACAGAAATTGAGTCTATCATTATATCCCTCCTATGGATTATACATATCAATGTCTATACATTATTATAATAACATATAATTTTAAATTTTTCAATATTATAGCAAAATTTAGTTAAGACAAATATTTTTTCCTACTTATAAAAAATTTGCGTATAAAATTAAAAATGCGACAAACAATATTAAGGCACAAGTAACTTTTAAAAGGAGATTTTTATGAAGGCTACGGGTATTGTTCGTAGAATTGATGATTTAGGTAGGGTTGTTATA
>JAFQAM010000250.1 GCA_017416885.1 Clostridia bacterium
TCAATCGAAATTTAATAAAATTCTTGACTTGTCAATATTTTTATGATAAAATAAATACGCACATTATATTAAGGAGGTAGTAAGGTGGATAATAATTTTAAATCTATCGTTGCGCAAAATATATTTTATTTACGCACGCAAAACCAAATGACTCAGTTAGAGTTAGGCGAAAAATTGAATTATTCCGATAAGGCTATCTCTAAATGGGAAAGGGGCGACAGTGTTCCCGACGCGTATGTGCTTAAAAGAATGAGCGAGCTGTTCGGCGTTACAGTTGACTATATTTTAACCGAGCATAACGAGCAGGAAAGAAAGGTTGACACAAAGCCGGCAAGAATAGCAAAGGCTATGCTTGCAAATGTTATTATGATTGGCATTGCAACAGTGGCGTTACTCGTTTACATAATACTTGCAATTTTCCATATCAACTATTGGCAAATTTTCATCTACGCAGTTCCTGCAATCTTAATTGTTGGCATTGTCTTTTCATTCATACTTAGTAACAAGATTATGGGCATCTTATCAGTCTCAGGTCTTGTCTGGAGCATACTGTTGGTTGTATATTTTGCTCTTTGGTCCCTTCGCCACGAATACGCAACCTGGATGATTTTACTTTTAGGTATTCCGATTCAGCTGATTGTTATATTCAGCTTCAAAATGAAAATTTCAATTAAGCTTATTCCAAAGGAGCCAATCAAAAATAAGCAAAGTCAAGAAAATCAAACACAGGTCGAAGAAAAATAATCAAAAAATGCCATTCTACTATCCGTAGAGTGGCATTTTTTATATTCTACTGAATTAAAATATTATATAGAGACAAAAATCAAAACAGTAGGTGGACAATTTTTTCGACCTGTGATACAATTAGCCTGTAAAAAAGAGAGGTGTACTATGAGTAATTATATTTTAAGCACATGCTCAACACTTGATAAAAGCGCAGACTATGTGAAAGCAAGAAATATTGAATTTATTAAATTTGTTTTCCTTACCGATGGCAAGGAAAATTTTGATGACCTCGGCGTAACATTATCATCTGAGGATTTCTATCAAATGATGCGTGACGGCGTTGATACAAAAACCTCACAGCCCAATGTTGATGATTATAAAAAATATTTTGAGCCGTTTTTGAGTCAAGGCAAGGATGTAATCCACCTTAATTTGTCATCGGGTCTTTCAGGCGCTCAAACCTCCGCAAAAATTGCAAGAGATGAGCTTTTAGAAAAATATCCCGACAGAAAGCTTTATGTTATCGATTCCTTAGGCGCATCAGCGGGAATGGGACTTTTAGTTGATAAAATGGCAGATCTACGCGATAGCGGAATGTCAATTGACGATTTATATAAATGGACCGAGGAAAACAAGCTTAAATTACACCATTGGTTTTTCTCTACCGATTTAACCTTCTATGTTAAAGGAGGCAGAGTATCCAAGGTAGCAGGATGGTTCGGTACAGTTTTAAAAATCTGTCCGCTTCTTAATATGGACTTAAACGGCAAGCTTATCCCAAGACAAAAAATTAAAGGCAAAGCAAGCGTAATTAAGGAAATCGTCAAAAAAATGGAAGAAAACGCAGATAACGGGTTTGAA
>JAFQAM010000026.1 GCA_017416885.1 Clostridia bacterium
GTTAAATGTATTGCCACACCTGAGGAAATCAAGGAAAAATCCGTTGAGGAGCTTGATAAGCTTCTTGATGAAGCATTTGCTTTTGATAATTTTGCATATCAAAGAGATAATAAAATCGTAATTGATGAGATATTCCGAGCAGACGGACTGCAAAGAATTTTATATAAATGCCCACACTGTGGCGCTGAAAATCAAACGGAAGGCAAGGGCATTAACCTGACCTGTCACGCGTGTGGCAAGGTGTGGGAAATGACCGAATACGGTCAGCTGAAAGCGCTTGACGGTGAAACGGAATATTCTCATATCCCCGATTGGTATTCCTGGCAAAGAGAATGCGTACGCAAGGAGCTTGAAAACGGTACATATCTTTTAGATACCGATGTGGAAATCGCTATGCAGGTAAACCTTGACGGTATTTGCAAAATCGGAGACGGTCACCTGACTCACGACCTAAACGGCTTCCATTTAACAGGCGCAGATGGCAAGCTTGATTATAGCCAATCTCCCGTATTTTCACATACACTCTATTCCGACTATTATTGGTACGAAATTGGCGATGTAATCGGCATAGGTAATAATGAATTTTCATATTTCTGCTTCCCAAAGGAAAATGTATCTGTAACCAAGGCTCGCCTTGCCACCGAGGAGCTTTATAAAATGAAAAAGCCGAAGCGCAGAGCTATTAGTGGTTAGCACGCATTTTGCGAAGCAAAATATATCGAAATTCGCCTTGCAAATTATATCGAAAGAATCTGCGAAGCAGGTTCTTATATCGAAATTTACGAAGTAAATTATATCGAGTGAGTAGCAGACATTAATTAGCCGTCAGCTTGTAAGGGATGGCGTCACGATATCCCGAAAATGATAGATAATGAATAGTGAATAGGTGCGACTTTGTCGCGGTAGGGGAGGGGATTGCTCCTCTCGTTATATATCCAATTTTGCAAATCAAATATATGATTTTTGAAAGATTAATTTTTAATAGGTGATAATTATGAAAAGGTTTAATAACTTATTAGGCTCTGTATATTGTACCGTGGTTTGTCTTGCTGGCTATGCATCGAGCATATTATTCCTTGCTTGGGGATTTGCTTCTAAAAATGATACAAGAGCACTTGTAATACTTTTAATAATGTTCGCTTTATCTTTAGCATATTCATTATACTTAACATATTATGTACTATTTTGTTCGTATCAACAATGGATTATTAAAGATAATGATATTATTTTAAAAAAGCTTGTTGGTAAAAATGTGTGCATAAGCGAAAACGAGATTCAAAAAATTGAGAAAAAACCTATTTTTACAATTAGAATAGGACCTACTTGGGCAAATGCATTTATTGTGCACGGAAAAAAAGACAAAATAACTATTTTAATAAACGAAAAGTATCGTTGTTTTTTAGAAGAATATTTTTCAAAATACGAAAGCATCATAGAAGATAAAACTGTGCATCCGGGCTGTTTGGGATAACACGGATAAAGACGCGTAGATAGGGGCTGTCCCCATGAAATACAATTTAATAAGCATTTGAGGAAGACAGAGAATTGGAAGAGAAGCTTAAACAAAAAATTAAAGAAGAACAAAGAGCAAGTATAATATCGGGCATAGTAACTTGTGTGATTTTGTGTGTGCTAATAACAATAGTAATTGTGGAAAGAATTAATGAAGTAAAAAACGGAAGCACTGAGACAAGCTTGCTTTTGAATTTCGGTTCTACATGTTTAATTGTTATTTTAATAGTTGTATTTGTCAAAAAAATATTGTTGGTATGCTTAGATTTAACAAAAGGCAATGAAAAATATGAAAGATTAATCGTTACGGTGGTGCAATTAAAAAATAGCAGGGATTTTTATGGAAATCGAGAATATCACGCCTTGGTTGAAAATCACAAAACAGGCGAACGGTTTGTTATATTGGGATGCGACGGCATGGAAGAAAACGCAACATACTGTATGTTGCGAGCAAAATATTCCAAGCTATACGCATATGCTCCTTGGGACGATTCTATGTCCTATTTGGAATGAACAAAATATAGCTATTGAGAGGATACAATTATTTATGCAGTATGCACAACGATTAAGAGATTTACGAGAGGATAGAGATTTAACGCAAGAGGCAGTTGCAAAAATCATAGGCACAAGTCAGTCCTATTATGCCCAGTATGAAAGCGGAAAGCGAGAGCTACCGTTTACAAGAGCAATTGAAATAGCAAGATTTTATAATGTATCATTAGACTATCTTGCAGGATTTACAGACACATTAAAGCCAATAAATTAAGAACAGCTTCCAAGCATTCGCTTGGAAGCTGTTTTTATGATTGGTTGTAATTTGTTGTAAGTCAAATCTTGCTAACTGCTAAACAATTAAATCCTTGCGGATGAAGTCCTACTTCGTAGGAGTGGCTCCGTCAAGTCAATCTTGCTAACGGCTAACAGCTAACTGCTGACTGCTGACTGCTGACTGCTGACGACTATTTTTCTATCCACAGCTTAATTACATTACCATTTCCGTTAAGCTGAGAATACGGTGGAGTAGCAACATAGTGGGCGGTTTTGCCCTCAACACGGTAGGAGTCAACATTCCAAGGGTCTGCCATTGAAAGCTTGCTGCCGTCACAGAGCAGAGTAGCGCACTTGATTTTATCGGGAATACCGTAAATTGCAATATGCTCTCCCGAATGGTCTTGAATATATAAATAGAACGCGTTATCACTCTTGGTGATTCTACCAAACTCGTGCTTTTCAATTCCTGAAAATGTGCAATTATAGACACATTCCCCATTTAATTTCATCCACTCGCCAACCTCTTTAAGAATTTCAACACTCTTTTTTGGGATATTTCCGCGAGCATCAGGACCAACATTAAGGATAAGGTTTCCGCCCTTAGATACGCATTGAACAAGCATATTGATTACATTTCTTGCGTTTTTGTAGTTTTCGTCCTTTTGGCTATATCCCCAATTGTTATTTAATGTCATACAGGTTTCCCAAGGAATAGGATTTCCCTTGTAATCTGTTAAGCCAAGTGACGGTATCATCTGCTCAGGTGAGCCGAAGTCACCAACATAAAGAGGCTTTTCCTCTGCGCGAATATCACCGCCAAGACGGTCGTCGATAATTACATCAGGATTGATTTCTCTTACCATTTTTATAAGCTTGCTTGCTTCCCACTTTTCACCTGTCATATCGTCATAGTGAAAATCAAACCATAAAATATCAATCTTGCCGTAATTTGTCATAAGCTCTTTTACTTGATTATGCATATATTCGATATATCTTTCAAAATGCTCGCCGTAATGCTTGTAATTTTCATTTCCACGCATTGGATGGTGCGCATCATTAAATGCAGGATAATCGGGATGATGCCAATCAAGTAGAGAATAGTAAAAGCCTACCTTGATGCCCTCAGCACGAAACGCCTCAACATATTCCTTAACTAAATCTCTTTTGCAGGGAGTGTTTGTGGATTTAAAATCTGTATATTTGCTATCAAATAAGCAAAAGCCATCGTGATGCTTAGTTGTAAGCACCGCATATTTCATACCGGCTTCCTTTGCAAGTTTTGCCCACTCCTTTGGATTATAGTCGGTTGGATTAAATGTGTCAAAATACCTCTGATACTCCTCATCAGTAACTTTGTCAACGCTTCTTATCCACTCGCTTCTTGACTCTCTTGCAGGGATTGCATAAAGTCCCCAGTGGATAAACATACCAAATCTTGCATCGGTAAACCATTTTATTCTTTTTTGTCTTGATTCTTTTGAGTTCATTTCTATACCTCACTGTGTTCGGTTTTTTAGCTATCAGCCGTTAGCCGTTAGCTGATTTGCTTTACTACTGAATCTTCATAAATAAAACCTGTGTTTCTTCTAACTTGCTGACAGCTGGTTGCTAACTGTTGGCTGCTAATGTTATACAAATATACCCGATGCAAAAGCACCGGGCAATATTTGTATATTATAAATTATTTTCTTGGATTCTTAATTGCTGCTTGAGCTGCTGCAAGTCTTGCAATTGGAACTCTGTATGGTGAGCAAGAAACATAGCTTAAGCCGATTCTGTGACAGAAGTCAACAGATGTTGGGTCACCACCGTGCTCACCGCAAATACCGATGTGCATGTTAGGTCTTACTTCCTTACCCATTGTAACAGCCATATCCATAAGCTTACCAACACCGTTTTGGTCGATTCTTGCGAATGGATCGTTTTCGTAGATCTTGCTTTCATAGTAAGCTGTTAAGAACTTACCGGCGTCATCACGGCTGAAGCCGAATGTCATCTGTGTTAAGTCGTTTGTACCGAAGCAGAAGAACTCAGCTTCCTTAGCGATTTCATCAGCTGTTAAGCAAGCTCTTGGAATTTCCATCATTGTACCAACCTCATACTTAAGGTCTGCGCCAGCCTTAGCGATTTCTTCATCAGCTGTTGCAACAACAATCTTCTTAACGAAGTTAAATTCCTTGATTTCGCCAACAAGTGGAATCATGATTTCAGGAACGATTGTCCATTCAGGATGAGCTTTGTTTACATTGATAGCAGCGCGGATAACAGCTCTTGTCTGCATCTTAGCGATTTCAGGATAAGTTACTGTTAAACGGCATCCACGGTGACCCATCATTGGGTTGAACTCGTGAAGTGAAGAAATGATATTCTTAATATCCTCAACAGTCTTGTTCTGAGCCTTAGCAAGAGCAGCGATGTCCTCTTCTGTTGTAGGAACGAACTCGTGAAGCGGTGGATCTAAGAAACGGATAGTAACAGGGTTGCCCTCAAGAGCCTCATAAAGCTTCTCAAAGTCGCCCTGCTGCATTGGAAGAAGCTTAGCAAGAGCTGCTTCTCTTTCTTCAACAGTGTCAGAGCAGATCATTTCTCTGAATGCTGCGATTCTGTCTGGATCGAAGAACATGTGCTCTGTACGGCAAAGACCGATACCTTCAGCGCCGAAAGCTCTTGCTTGCTTAGCGTCTGTAGGTGTATCAGCGTTTGTTCTAACCTGAAGCTGTCTGTATTCGTCAGCCCAGCTCATAATGATACCGAACTCACCTTCAACAGAAGCAGGAACAGTTGGGATA
>JAFQAM010000251.1 GCA_017416885.1 Clostridia bacterium
AAATGAGCTTGAAAGACAAATCCCACTTCTACCAAGAGAAGAAATTGCAAGAGCCTCAATTGATAATAACGGCAAAATCATCATAGCAGAGAATAATTTAATGCTTGCTATTGATATCGCCAACGAAATAGCGCCCGAGCATCTTGAAATTTGCGTAGATAATCCATTTGATTACCTTGATAAAATCAAGCACGCAGGTTCAATCTTTATGGGCAAAAATTGCCCTGAGGCTTTAGGTGACTATTTTGCAGGCCCTAACCACACATTACCGACAAGCGGTACAGCAAAATTCTCATCCCCACTATCAGTTGACGATTTTGTTAAGAAATCACAGTTTACCTATTACACCAAGGACGCACTATCCAAGGTAGCAAATAAGGTAGCAATGTTTGCAGAAAAGGAAGGATTACACGCGCATGCAAAGAGCGCCACAATCCGTTTTGAAGACTAACCCTTAAAGAGGACTATAAAATGAGCAGATTTTTCACAGATAAATATTCTAAGCTTGTTCCATATACACCGGGAGAACAGCCAAAGGATATGAATTATATAAAGCTGAATACCAACGAATCCCCCTTCCCACCATCAAGCGAGGTAAGCGAGGCGGTTAAAAATGAAGCAAATAAGCTTCAGCTATATTGCGATCCCGTATGCACAGAGCTTACAAGTAAAATAGCAGAGCTGCATAATGTGGATTTTAACGAGGTATTAGCCACCAACGGTAGTGACGAAATTTTGAATTTCGCATTTATGGCATTTTGCGACCAAAATAATCCAATAGTATTTGCTGATATCACCTATGGCTTTTATTCGGTTTTTGCCGACCTGAATAATATCCCATATGAAATTATTCCGTTAAAGGATGATTTTTCAATAGATATTAACGATTATATCGGTATTAATAAAAACATAGTTATTGCAAATCCCAACGCGCCAACAGGAAAATATCTTGAAAAAGCTGACATTGAAAAAATAGTTTCATCTAATCCAAATAATATAGTAATAATCGACGAAGCATATATAGATTTTGGCGGAGAAAGCGCAAGCACCTTGATACATAAATATGATAATTTGCTTGTTACAGGCACATTCTCAAAATCCCGCTCACTTGCAGGCGGCCGCCTTGGCTTCGGTATAGGTAATAAGGACTTAATTGCAGACTTAAATACAATTAAGTATTCCACAAATCCGTATAATGTTAACCGTTTAACTCAGATTGCAGGCGTAAAAGCGCTTGAAAATAACGGTTACTATATGAATAATTGCAAGACAATAATCAAAAACAGAGAATACACAGAAAAAGCCCTTGATGATTTAGGCTTTTATGTAATTCCGTCAAAGGCAAACTTTGTATTTGCAAAATGCGATAAAATTGATGGCGGCGAGCTATACAAAAAGCTTAAAGCAAAGGGCATTTTAGTCCGTCATTTCACCAAGGAGCGAATAAAGGACTATAACAGAATTACAATCGGTACAATGGAGCAAATGGAAGCTCTTATAGCAGCCATAAAGGAAATTTTTAAGGAGGCAGGCATATGAGACAAGCAGAATTAAAAAGAAAGACAAACGAAACCGATATTGAATTATCAATCAATCTTGACGGTAGCGGAGTATCAAATATTGACACAGGCTGTGGCTTTTTGAACCATATGCTGACTCTGTTCGCAAGACACGCGCGCTTTGATTTGAATGTAAAATGCGTAGGCGACACCGATGTGGATTATCACCACACAGTTGAGGATATTGCCATAGTTTTAGGTAAAGCATTCGCGCAAGCATTAGGCGACAAAAAGGGCATTTACCGTTATGGCGATATTATCTTACCAATGGATGAAGCGCTCATTTTATGCGCAATTGACATTTCAGGTAGAGGCGAAAGCTACTATGACCTTAAAATTCCTGCATACAAGGTAGGCGATTTTGATACAGAGCTAACCGAGGAATTTTTAAGAGCATTTGCTCGCGATGCAGGCATCACACTACATACAAAGCAGCTTGCGGGAAGCAACTCTCACCACATTATCGAGGGCGCATTCAAAGCGCTTGCAAGAGCGCTTAATAAAGCAGTAGCAATAGACGAAAATTATAAAAACGAGGTTCCATCCACAAAGGGAGTTCTTTAATGATAGCAATAATTGATTACGGTGTAGGAAATCTGTTTTCCCTGACATCCTCATTTAAATATGTTGGCGCAGATGTAGTAGTTACATCAAGCATTGACGAAATAAAAAAAGCCGATAAAATCATCCTACCGGGAGTAGGCGCTTTTGGAGATGCAATTAAAAAGTTAAAGGACACAGGGCTTGACAAAATTGTAATAGAGGAAGCAAAAAACGGCAAGCCTCTTATGGGCATTTGCTTAGGTATGCAATTGCTTTTTGAAAAAAGCTATGAGTACGGCGTTCACGATGGCTTAGGACTTTTAAAGGGAAGCGTAGTGCCTATGGAAAACTACATAGACAAGGACTTGAAAATTCCCCACATAGGTTGGAATGCTTTAAGCATAAAAAAAGAAAGCCCGCTCTTTAAATACTTAAAAAACGGCGACTGTGTTTATTTTGTACATTCTTATTTTGCAAAAAACTGTGACGAAAGCTTGCTTGCCACCACCGAATACGGCAAGGAGCTGACAGCAGCAGTAGCATATAAAAATATATACGGATGCCAATTCCACCCTGAAAAAAGTGGAGAGGTAGGACTTAAAATACTAAAAGCATTTTGTGAGCTTTAATGGAGTAAGTAATGAATATTTTTCCGGCAATAGATTTATACGATAAAAAGGCTGTCCGCTTATATAAGGGCAACTATGACGAAATGACCGTTTATTCCAATAATCCGATAGAAATCGCGCAGGATTTTGAAAACAACGGAGCTAAATTTATCCATATGGTAGATTTAGAGGGCGCAAAAAACGGCACAACACCTAATATTGAAATAGTAAAAGAGGTAGCCACCAAAACAAGCTTATTTGTAGAAATAGGCGGCGGTATAAGAAGCATAGAAACAGTAGAAAAATACTTAAATGCAGGCGTTAGCCGTGTGATTTTAGGCACAGCCGCAGTTACCGACGAGGACTTTTTAAAGGAAGCTATTTCAAAGCATAAAGAAAAAATTGCAGTAGGAGCCGATGTAAAGGACGGCTATATCGCAATTAAGGGTTGGATTGAAAAATCTCAATATTCCCTTGATGAATTTCTTTCAAAAATGCAAAAAATAGGCGTAAAAACCGTAATTTGTACTGACATTTCCAAGGACGGCGCAATGAAGGGAACAAACCTGAAGCTATATAAGGAGCTAAGCGAAAAATACTCTCTTGATATCGTTGCATCGGGGGGAGTATCTACGATTGACGATATAAAAGCATTAAGAGAAATGGATTTATACGGCGCAATAATAGGCAAAGCATATTATACAGGCGCAATAGACTTAAAGGAAGCTATCGAGGTAGCAAAATGATAACAAAAAGAATTATTCCTTGCCTTGATGTAAAAAACGGACGAGTTGTAAAGGGAACAAACTTTCAAGGCTTAAATGATGTATCATCCCCAATAGAGCTTGCAAAATACTATTCCGATAACGGTGCTGACGAGCTTGTATTCTACGATATCACAGCATCCTTTGAGGAAAGAAAGCTATTTACCGATATTCTTTGCGAGGTTGCCAAAAATGTATTTATCCCACTTACAGTAGGCGGCGGTATTAATACAGTTGACGATTTTGACAGAGTATTAAAGTGCGGCGCAGATAAGGTTAGCGTAAACTCAGGCGCAATTAAAAATCCAAATCTTATAAAGGAGGCCGCTCAAAAATACGGTAACCAATGCGTAGTTATTTCTGCCGACATAAAAAGAGTTGACGGACAGTTTATGGTTTTTGCCAAGGGAGGCAGAGAAAACACAGGAATGGAAGCAATTTCCTGGATTAAAAAATGCGTAGCCTTAGGCGCAGGCGAGGTTGTTGTAAACTCAATAGACACCGACGGCGTAAAGGGCGGCTTTGATATTGAGCTTCTTAAATTAGTATGCGAAGCTGTAAATGTACCTGTAATCGCATCAGGAGGTGCAGGCAATATTCAGCATTTTGTAGATTTATTTAAAGAAATACCAACAATTGATGCAGGACTTGCAGCATCAATATTCCATTTCGGTGAGGTTAAAATAAGCGATTTAAAGCAAGAATTAAAAAACAATAATATCACAGTGAGGTTATAATATGTTAGATATAGAAAAGCTAAAATTTGATGAAAACGGACTTATCCCTGCCGTAGTAGTTGACTCCATTACAAAAAAGGTGCTTACCGTAGCATATATGAATAAGGAAAGCCTTAAAATTTCAATGGAAAAGGGATTAACATGCTTTTATAGCCGTTCAAGAAAAGAGCTATGGCTAAAGGGCGAAACAAGCGGAAACTATCAGCATATTGTATCAATCACTGCTGACTGCGACTATGATGCTTTAACAGTAGTTGTAGAAAAGGACGGTCCTGCCTGTCACCTGAATACAGATAGCTGCTTTACAAACACAGTTTATCAAAGCGAGGATAAGCACGAATTTGCATTACAGGGACTTTATGACCTGCTTGTAGGCAGACAAAAGGAAAAGCCTGAGGGCTCATACACCACATATCTATTTGAAAAGGGAA
>JAFQAM010000252.1 GCA_017416885.1 Clostridia bacterium
CAAAATACCCTCGCCGTAAACCTCAACAAGCACGCCGTGTCTTGTAATAGTTGGCGCTAAATGCAGATTTAATGATGCAATAAGAGAAGCAACAAAGTCAGTTGTAGCCATAGCTGTTCTAAGAAGCGGAACGGAGAATATTTTTGCAACCTCAAGCATTTCCTTAGGCGCTTCAATATTTCTTGCAATGATTATGCACACAGGCTTTTGTTCAAAAAGCTTGTATAAGCTCTCATATCTTTGCTCGTCATTTAACTGTAAGAGGAAAAGGCTTTCAACTCTACCGATTATTTGTATGCGCTCAGGTGTAAAATATTCAATAAAGCCGGAAAGGGGAAGACCGGGTCTGTTAATTTCAGATCTTGTTACTAAAACATTCTCAATATTTTCGGGCAAATATACGCCTTCAAGATTAAATTCCTGTATAATTGTAGTAAGCTTTACGGAATTACCACTTATATTATTCATTGTAAATCCTCTCTGTGTAAAATTTTCTACAATTATTGTAGCACATAGAACTAAAAAAAGCAATAAATTAGGAGAAAAATATGAAAATTAATAGCAATGCAATATCCGATGCTGTTGATCCTGAGGTTTTAGTGGATGTTAACGGCAATATAATGTTTTTTAACGAAAAAGCGCGAAAAGAATTTAAGCTAAAAATCAAAAAGGATATTTCAACTCTTGTAAACATAGATGATATCAAGAAATTTTCAATGTTTTCATCAAAGGCAGACATTATTTCCACGCTTCATAGCGAATATAAATATGCGTTAATTTATTCAACAGGTGACGCTCTTAATAAGATAATAAGGCTGATTTTCAAGTCAAGCATCGGTAAAACTGAGGAAATTTTAAAATCTGAAAAGAATATTTTATCTGTCGTAAATAATGTTAGCCTAAACAAAAGAATTTTAAATGTTTCTTTAAATGAGCTTTCCTCAAAAATTAAATCGGTTATTGTAGAAAAGGGACATTATTTAAATACCTATATTAAAATTGATGAGCCTGTTTGCGTAAATGAATCTAATTTAAAATCATTAATTATGAGCGCAATCGCAATGATGAATGAAACAAGCCCAAAGAGACCTGTTGATTTATATATCAAGCGCGATATGAATAATCTTATTGAAATAAAGGTTTTAGTAAGAGTTGACACAACCGAGGAAAAGCACACTCCGCAGGGCGTTGAGCAAATCTATCCTTGGACATCAATAAGAATTGCTCTTATTGATAAAATTTGCGAGGATTTTGGTATAAATTATAATATTACTGTAACCGAAAAAACCTTGAAGGTAGTTTATAAAATGAAGGAAGAAAAGATATCTCATACAGCTATTCACAGTGGCATATTTGGCGGCTTAAGCTTAGAAGCACTTTACGATTTACTTTTACCTAGAGAGGATATAGGATTAAGTTACATAGATCAGTAATTATTTTGAGGTTAAAAGCAACGCAAGAAGCATAATAATATCATTATTATGAGAGCTTTTATCACTTGCTAAGAAAATAATTAATAATATAAGAAGCAAATCATCGCTTTTTATATCTTTGAAATAGTCAAGAAATGGCACAATACTTGATTTTGACTTTTCTGTATTATGATTTGCAATCTCGCTGTCTTGACCTTCAGCTATATCATCATTTATTTCTAACTCTTGCTCCGTAACATCGTTTTGAAACTCAAAAGCATCATTATCATTTGATATATTAGAGCTATCCACCTCATTTTGATATAAATGCTCACTGTATGTAGGGGAAACCGAGGATTTTACCGCTCCTTGCATATCATTTTCGTGAGTTTTCATTGTGGTGTCCTCAATTATCGTTTTTTTGAAGCGATTTCCACTATAATTTTTTGGAATTTCTATATTAGAATACCTTGTAAACATATTGCCCCCTATAATAGCTTTAATGTGTCTGTTATCTGGGAAATTTTAACCACACCGTCAATCATTTGACACCTTTCCTTGCTTAAATACGGCTTCAAAGCGAGCAAGAGTCCGGCATTTTTAGATATTGAATGGCTAAGAGAATTTATAAAGGATAAGGAGTTATCCTTGCCCGAAACCTCGCTTGGGGGCTCTATTTCAGCTTTTATTTCATC
>JAFQAM010000027.1 GCA_017416885.1 Clostridia bacterium
AGAAGCGGTAGGTAATGCAAAATTTACTGCTAAGGCTACATATAAATGCAAGGAAATGGGCGAAATCTCCGTAAAGCTTAACGAGGGTATCAGCCGTGTTACATTACCTCTTAAGGAGCTTCATTTATGGGAAGCAGGCCACGGCAGATTATATGATTTAGAACTTACATATGGCAAGGATAAGGTAAAGAGCTACTTTGGTATCAGAAGCACTCGCTTCGATAACAAATACTACCTATTAAATAATAAGCCATTGTATTTACGCACTGTATTAGACCAAGGCTTCTATAAAAAAGGCATTTATACCGCGGAAACTGAGGAAGAGCTTGTAAATGATATATATTTGTCGTTTGATGCGGGATTTAATGGCGCAAGACTGCACCAAAAGGTATTTGAAAAGAGATTTTTATACCATTGTGATAAGCTTGGTTATTTAGTGTTTGGAGAAGCAGGAAACTGGGGACTTGACCTTTCCAATATGGAACATTTAGCACCATTTTTAATGGAATGGCAAAGAGAAATCGCAAGAGACTTTAACCATCCTTCTATTATCGGTTGGTGCCCGCTTAACGAAACATGGGATTTTGATTACAGACATCAAAATGATGATTTTGTAAGAGCAATGTATTACGCAACAAAAAATATGGATTCAACCCGTCCGTGCGTAGGAACAAGCGGAAACTATCAGGTTGTATCTGATATTTATGATCTTCATGATTATATTCAGGAAAAGGATAAGTTTGATGAAATTTATCTTGCGCCAACCTATGAGGAGTTTGCTGAAAAGTATGACAAATCACACGAATGGGTAGCAAGATACCAGAATTCAGCCAACTATAAGGATATGGCTCTATATCTCAGTGAATACGGCGGAATCCAATGGGATACTGACGGTGTTGGCGGATGGGGCTACGGTAACGGTCCTAAGACATTAGAGGAGTTTTATGAAAGATACGAATATCTTACAAAAGCGCTTGTTGACAGCCCATATATCTGTGGCTTCTGCTACACTCAGCTTTACGATGTAGAGCAGGAGGTTAACGGTATCTATACATACGAAAGAAAAGCAAAGTTTGATATGGATAGAATTAAGAAAATTACACAATACGAAAAGAAGGATAAATAAGGAGTAAGTTATGAAAATTTTATTTCAAGGTGATTCTATTACAGATGCGGGTAGAGATTGGAATAATGATGCGCAATTAGGCAGAGGCTATGCTCATCTCGTTGAGGCTTCACTTGGTTATAGCGAGCCAAATCAACACGAATTTATTAACAAGGGCATCAGCGGAAACAGAGTAGTTGATTTATACGCAAGAATTAAAAGAGACATCATTAACTATAAGCCTGATGTAATGAGTGTTTTAATTGGAGTAAATGATGTATGGCACGAAATTGGTGATAGCCCAAACGGTGTTGATGCAGATAAATTCTTTAAAATTTACTGTATGCTTATTGAAGAGGTTAAGGAAGCGCTTCCTGATATTAAAATTATGATTTTAGAGCCATTTGTTTTAGAAGCAGGCGCTACTGAAAATCATTGGGAGTTTTTCAAGACTGAAACCGCAAAGCGCGCTGAAATGGCAAAGAAGGTTGCAGAAAAATATAACCTTCCGTTTATTGAGCTTCAAAAAGGTTTTGACGAGCTTGCTAAAAAAGCTCCGAATAGCTATTGGCTCGGCGATGGTGTTCACCCAACAGCAAAGGGACACGAGTTTATCAAAAACGAATGGCTAAAAGCATATAAAAATCTATAAAAATTAATGCTTGTTAAATTGCATTTTGCGATTTTACAAGCATTTTTTTATGATAAAATTTCCATTAATATTTTTGAATTAAGTCTCCATAATAATATCAGAGCGTGCGAAAAATCGCGTGCTCAATAATATAGATATTTTAAGAATAGGAGTCTATTATGTCTAAGAATAACATCTCAGTTCCAGAAGCAAAGGCTGCTCTTGAGCAATTCAAGATGCAGGCTGCAAGCGAAGTAGGTGTAAATCTTAACCAAAACGGTTACAACGGTGACTTAACAGCTAAGCAAGCTGGTTCAATCGGCGGTCAGATGGTTAAGAAGATGATTGAGTCTTACGAAAACTCTCTTAAGAATTCTAAATAATTTAAACAAAGTATAGTTTGAATTATTTAGTTTGAATTCAAAAAACAAGCTATCGTGAAAGCGATAGCTTGTTTTTTGTTAATATTAATAAAATTGTTTATTAAGTAAACCTTTTTTGAAAATTTCAAAAAAATTTTTAACTTTAATTTTTGGGGGGAATTTTAAAGCTCATAAAAAACATTCTAATATTATATATTATAACGGCTCAAATAGGTATGTCAATAAACCAATCAATTTGTACAAGATAAAAAAGAGTAAAAATAAATTAATTTTCAAAAAATGGAAACATTTCCAAAAAAAGTATTGCAATTTTAAAATCATTGATGTATAATACAAATGGAAACATTTCCAAAACGCAAAAATTGTTGATTTTACATAATTTTTTGTTAAAGGATAATTCGTTAAGAAAAAAGAGGAGTCATCTATGGCGAAATTACTATTAAGACATGTTTACAAAATATACGCAGGTGTAGGAAAGCCTAAGAAAAATGCTAAAGGCGAAACCAAAAAGAGAAGCGGCGATTTTGTTGCAGTCAAGGACTTTAATATGGAGATTAATGACGGCGAATTTATTGTATTCGTCGGACCGTCAGGCTGCGGTAAATCTACCACCTTACGAATGATTGCCGGCTTGGAGGAAATTAGCGGAGGAGAGCTTTACATAGATGACCAGCTGGTTAACGATGTAGATGCTAAGGACAGAGATATAGCAATGGTATTCCAAAGCTATGCGCTTTATCCACATCTTACTGCTTACGGCAATATAGCATTCGGTCTTAAAATGCGTAAGGTACCCGTTCCCAAGCTTGATGAACAGGGCAATCAAATAGTTACTATTGACACCAAAAAGATTAATAGTGTAAGTAAAAAGCTAAAAAAGCTCAATAAACAGTATAATTCCTTAATCAAGGATATTGCAACTACCGAAGACAGCATAACTACAACTCAAGCAAAAATTGATGATTTAAATACTCAAATATCATCAAATGCGCAGGACAATAAATTAAATGAAAAGCTTGAGGCTTCAATAAATTCAAAGGAGCAGCT
>JAFQAM010000253.1 GCA_017416885.1 Clostridia bacterium
ATTAATACTAAGGTTGAAAACAAGTTCAAATTAACTCCTGATGAATTAAGGAGCGCTATTACACCTAAGACTAAGCTTTTAGTTCTTCCCTTCCCTAACAATCCTACCGGCGCTATTTTGACTCGTGAGGAATTAGAGGGAATTGCAGAGGTATTAAGAGGCACTAATATTGCGATTTTATCCGATGAGATTTATGCAGAGCTTACATACGGAAGAAAGCATGTTTCAATTGCGCAAATTGACGGAATGAAGGAAAGAACAGTTATTGCAAGCGGATTTTCCAAGGCTTACGCTATGACAGGCTGGAGAATGGGCTATATCTGCGCGCCGCATACGCTTGCTGAGCAGATGCTTAAAATACATCAATATGCTATTATGTGCGCGCCTACTGTATCACAGTTTGCGGCAGTTGAGGCTTTACGCAACGGTGATGACGATGTGGAATTTATGCGCGCGGAATACAATCGCAGACGCGTATTTTTGCTTGAGGGCTTTAAGAAAATCGGTATTGACTGCTTTGAGGCAGAGGGCGCATTTTATCTATATCCTAATGTAGGCAAGTTTGGGCTTACAAGTGAGGAATTTGCGCAAAGGCTTTTACACGAATATAATTGCGCTATTGTGCCCGGTACTGCTTTTGGTGAGTGCGGCGAGGGATATGCAAGAATTTCTTATGCGTATTCAATGAAGCATTTAACATTAGCACTTGAAAAAATTGAAGCATTTGTTAAAACACTAAAAAAATAACACCTCATCCGTCTGCTTTGCAGACACCTTCTCCTCAAGGCGAAGGCTTAGGGAGCGCTTGAAAAGATTGAAGCATTTGTTAAGACACTAAAAAAATAAGGCGGTTATATGGAAAAGCTGAAAAAACAAAAGGCTATATGGTTTTGGGTTTCGCTATTAACAAGCATTTTTGCGGTGGTAGCTATTCCTGCGATTGTACTTTCTGCCGTTAACAAAATGTTCCTTTTAATGGGCATTAGCATTGCTTTACTGATACACGGCTTTTACGGTTGTATTTTCTATTGGATTGCATTTGCAAAAAGATGCTCTTTAATAAGGATTATAAAGCTAATTAAAAATCAGAATATGCTTTCTGCATCAATGCTTTCTATGCAGACGGGAAAAAATGATGCTGAGATTATTGGTATTTTGCGTGAATGCATTGTAAAGGGATATATAAGCGGATATTATTTTGATGATGCTCAGCTATGCTTATGCAAAATTATGCCTGTTACTGAGGCTATGGAATGTCCGTCATGTGGAGCAAGCGTGACTGTGGTTGATGGCATTGGCAAATGTGAATATTGCGGCACGAATGTAAATAACTAAATATTTTAAAAGGCTACGACTTTTTGGTCGTAGCCTTTGTGATTTATACTTGGTTTTCTTTATGCTCGTTAATTAGTTGTTGTCTTGTTTTTTCTCGCTTGCGCTCTGCTAATCTGCTTCCTAAATAAGTTATCAAAAGAGTTAATGCTTCTAAAAGTGTGAATAGGAAAATGTAAAGAGCGGTGGGAACATCATACATTGTTATTATATCCTTTTCGATAAAGAAACTTGTTATAAGTGTTCCTGACAATAAAACTGACATTCCTGCCGAAAAAGCCGCAAATGTTGTAGCAAGTGAAAAAATTAATCTCAATATATATGTAACGGAGTAATTTATGCAAAATTGTTTGTAGGTCAATCTTCGATTGTTTTTGAAATATCCGTAGAAAATAATAAATTTTATAAGTAATTCAACAAGTAATATTACTACAAATTCAGCTATTTCTCTTGGAGTGCCCAACTCGTTAAAAATAAATTGAACAGGCATAACAACAATTCCTGATAAAAACGAAAAAACAATTATTTCACACTCTATAAAGCCAAAATATAAAAATCCGCTTTTGAAATCAATTTTCTTTAAAAGCTCTTTCAAATGACTTCTCCTTTCAATTAATTATAAGTTAAGTATAGCACAATCAAATATGCCTTGCAAGTGATTTGCGGTAAATCAGGAGATATGTGTAGTATGATATTGACAAAATTACCAATGAGATAAAATAAGACAATGCTTGATTTTCAACTGTTTTGTTTAGTAGAAATATTGGTTTTAATATAGCTGTTATATTGGATTTTGAAAATGCGTTTATTAAAGCTAAGATGATAAAGAAAAATATAATTCTCAGGTCTTCTCTTTTCCATTGGCTTGAAAGCTTTGATTTTTTAAAGTGTACTAAAATCATTGAAAACAGTATCATTAAAAATATGGCTACTAAATAATTATATACTTGCTCGTTTGATGCTAAAATCGGCTTTAAAATCAAATGAGCGATTGTATTTAACATAAAATAAGCAAGGAATGTTAAAATCAAGGATGCTACAATATACAATAAATCAAAAAGCAAATTTACTATATATTTTTTCATTCTTCTATGTTTTGGCTGAGCTTTTGGTTGATTTTTTGAAGGTTGCGTTTTTGGATGCGGTAGGTTAAGAAGGTGGATAGGATATAGAGTAGTGATATTACAGCTACTGTCCATATAATGCGCGTTATATTCCATTTAATCAGATTAAACGCCATTGGGAGAAAAATGGCTAAAAATATCATTACCGATAATTGTAAAGCGGTATTTATTATCATACTGTCTGATATTATTTTTTTGTTAAATAAAAAATAGCTTGTGGTGGTTAATATAAGTGACATTGTAATCAGCAATCTGAAAAGATTAATTTCAAAAAGATTTGGGCTTATTACAGTTACAAGCATATAGAATAATGCTACTGCGCCTAAGCCTATGGCTACTTCCTTTAAATATTCCTTTAACATAATTATACCTCTAACTTTCGTTTTATTTCATTTACATATTTGCGTGATATTACTATTTTTTCTCCGTTTGTAAGTGTGGCTAACAGCCTGCTGTTATCGGACTTTTTAATGCTTGTCAGCTTTTTCAGGTTTGCTATTACAGTTTTGGAAACTCTTTGAAAGCTTGTGTTTTTTAAGCTTTCCTCTAATGCTAAAAGCGTTGACTTGTATCTATAAAAGCTTTCCTTTGTATAGAAAAACGATTTTGAATCAACTGTTTCAAAATATAGAATTTCGTTAAGGGGAATAAAAAATGCTTCGTTATCTATATAGCCTACGATTTTCGAGTCGGATAAGCAAATTTCGGAAATAAGCTTTTCTATCTGTTCATTATCAGATGAGCATTTTATATGTATTTCTGTTTCTAAAGCTGAGCTATCATAATCTATTATAATTTTCACTTTTTACACCTCTTTCGGTCTTTCTGTTTTTACTATACAAAATTTTGTTAAATTTGTCAACTGCGTTTCAGGTAAGTTGCAAAAATAGACTGTTAAAATGCGTTATTTTGCATTTTTGAAAAAAATATGGTATAATTTTATCGTTGGTTGAACCTTTTTGTGTTTCTTTACGACTTTATAGGTGAATCGATTCAAGATTTTGAAAAAAGGGGGTGGAAAATGTGAGTGAATTTGAAAAGCTTTTGCAGGAAAATATTGTTCCCTTGAAGCGATATGTTAATTTCAAAATAGATAACAAGCACGATGCTGAGGATATCATTCAAGATATTTGTCTTGTTGCTACATTAAAATTTGATTCTTTAAGGAACAAATCCGCTTTTAAGGGTTGGCTGATTGGTATTGCTAACAATAAATGCAATGATTATTACAGGCAGAGGGCTAAGAATATGGATATTTCCTTGGACTCTGTATCGGAGTCTTTACTAAGCGTTAGTAGATTTGGTGTCACTGAGCAAATTGTTGTGCGTGATACGCTAAGGGCGCTTGGCGATAAGGAAAAGCAAATATTACATTTATATTTCTTTGAGGATTTATCGCAAGAGGATATATCAAAAAGGCTATCTGTTCCGTTAGGCACTGTAAAAAGCAGATTGCATTATGCAAAAGAAAAATTCAAGCAGCATTATCCATATAAAGAAACAGAAAAGGGAGATATTATTATGAAAAGGTTACCTGAATATTTACCAAATTATAAAATTGAAAAATCCAAGCTTGCTCCATTTGATGTAAAATGCGAGGAGCTTATGGGATTTTGCATTGTTCCGAAATTAAACGAAAGGATTACCTGGGGCAGCTATGATATTCCATCAAGAAAAATGAATGATTTTACTGAGGCTTCAGTTGTGGGAAAAGCAGAGGTGCACGGAATTGAGGGTGTTGAAATAATTGCAAAGCAACATATCTGCGCTTCTAAAAAAGAATATGAACGGTATTTTGTTGCTCAGCTTACTGATACGCACTGCCGTTATCTTGCAGAAAGTCACTTTGAAAACGGCGTAAGAAAAACCTTCACATTTCTTGACAGTGATATATTTATGAACAACTGGGGATTTGGTGAGGACAACTGCGGTTACGAAACATATATAACACAAAAAAATGCAATTGCTCGCACAGGCAATTCTATTGAGGTTAAAGAAAAAAAGGAATTAGTTGATATTGTGGGGCGATATACTGTAACGATTGGCGATAAAGCATATGACACTGTATGCGTTATGGATATTGGGCATTTTGATAGCAGAATTGCTATTGAGCAATATATTGACAAAAACGGTCGCACAATTCTTTGGCGCAGATTTAACAAAAACGATTGGGCAAGCAAGCGTTACGGCAAGCAATGGACAGAAATGCTCCCTGACAATGAAAGATTGATAATCAACGGTGAGACTTATGTTCATTGGTATGATTGCGTTACAGATTATATTTTTTAAATGCATTAAAAAAGCACCGATTTTTCGGTGCTTTTTGTGTTATTAATTGTATTGGTAGGTGATTGTCTGGGCGTACTGTGTTTGTTGCAGCTCGCCGTTTATTGTGCTTAGGTACTCTACCTTTTTGCCGTCATAAATATAAGCGCACATTACAAGAGATAAGCCGTTATGCTCGCTTGTGAAGCCTGTTAAGATAAAGTCAAAGCCTACATATGATGTATTAACGCTTGCTACGATTGTTTTACCGTTTTTGCCTGTTAGGTCATTTCTTACAGGTGTGATATTTGTTTCGCCCTCGGTTGGCAAATATGCTACGATACCGTAGGATAATGTGTAGCCTGCTTCTGTATATTCCTTATATGCTTTTTGATTTACCGCATAGCCTACGCACATTTTATCGCCGCCGATTTTATTGGAGTAGCCTGTTAAAGAAAGTATTGCTTCAAGCTCGGTTGTTTCGGTATATTTACATCCTTCTACTGTGCATTTTGTAATTTTTGCGCCTACTGAAACGAAGCCGTTTTCGTATGTGTAGGTTGTTATCAGCTTATGGTTGCTGATATCAGGATTTTTTGCAAGATTACATTTTGTACATACTGCAACACAGGATGTTGGATCGGTATAGGTATGTACTCCGTTATTTAAAGCTTCGCAGTAATTAGCATTATATACGATTGTTGCTTTTGTATAAGTAACACCGTTTGCTAAATCGGTTTTATATTGGTCGTAGGTTATTTGATCTGCCTTAGTAAATCTGTCATTATCATAGAGTGTACCTAATTTTGATGCATCTGAGCCTGTGTAAATAGTTAATAGAGTTGTATTTGTACCGGTTAGCGAGTTACCACCAATTTTTTCTATATCACCGTTAAGCACTAATGTATACAGCTTTGAACAATTTGTAAATGTTCGGTCTGAAATTATATTAGTTAATACAACAGCCTTTTCAAGTGATTTGCAGTTTTCAAATACGCCTGTGCCAAGCGTTGCATTTGGTACCGTTACACTCGTTATTACTGAGTTAAAGAATGCATAATCGCCAATTGAGGTTACTGTGCTTGGAATTGAAATTTCAGTTAGTGATGTTGTTGTATGGAATGCTCTTGAGCCTATTTTAGTAATGCCTTCTGCCAAGCTTACATCCGCAAGAGCTTTACAGCCATAGAAAGCCATATCGTTAATTTCAGTGCTTGAGCCAACAGTAGCCTTTCTTAAAGCAGTGGCATCTCTTCCAAATTCCTGACCTAACGAGGTTAAGGAGTTGGGAAGCTCGATTTCTAAAAGAACAGTGTTTTTATAAATCATATATGCACCAAAGGTTGTAACACCCTCAGGTATTTTACAGGTAAGCATTGAGGTAAATCCTCTATCGCTTCTTAATGCTCTGTCCTCGAAGGAAACGAAGCCTGACGGTACCTCAAGTCTCACTACGGAAGCATAGGTATATTCCCTGCCTGTTGCTTCGTTTAATGCGGTGAAATTAAGCTCCTTTGATACGGTAAATTTTGTATCGGAGCCATCAATGATATAGTTTGTTGGATATGTGGAATATGTACCGTCACCGTTTGACAGTAATACTCTTGATGTGGTATCAAAGTTTTCCTTTACTGTAATTGATGTGATTATTTGTGTTTCTGTCCATTCGGGAATCACTGTTTCAGCGCTTGCTGTAATTGCGAATATGCAAATCAGCATTGCTACTAATAATGATATCAATAATGTTTTTTTCATTTTGTCCTCCAAAATTAAATTATTTGACATTATGCCACTTTTATGTTACTATATAATTAAGGATTTTTCAATTGATTATTTTACATAAAAATAGCATTATTTTATATTTAAGGATTTATTATATGAAGGACAGCAGATTTTATTTAGACAATGTAGTAATACCTGAGGGTGTTATAAGCACAAGCTTTGGCAACAATTTTTCAGTTGAGCATCCGTTATTTGTAAACTGCGGGGCTTGTATTAATACGCCTGTGCAGCATATAAACAAAAGCGATCACGGCAGGCTTGATTACCAGCTATTGTATTTGGTTTCGGGATGTATGAAGGATATTCTTAACGAAAATGAAACTATATTATATCCCGGTGATGTAATTGTAATTCCGCCTGATACGCCTTGGAAATTCGAGTGCACAGGCGAGGTGATTTATTTTTACTGCGTTCACTTTACAGGCTCTGAGGTTAAAAACAGATTGAATGAGTATGGAATAGAATTATTTCCTGAAAAGAATAAGACTTGTTCAGAAAATGAAATACCTCGGCGGTTTCACAGGCTTTTTGAAGGATTTTCCAAAAAGGACAGGTTTAAAAACAGAGATTTAGCTAATTTTTTAGAGGGAATTCTTATTGAGACATCAAGGGCGATTGAACGGGAGCAATTTGAAAAGGCTGTTTTATCTAAATCTATAAGATATATTAATGATTTTTACACTACAAGCATCAGTATTCCCTCTCTTGCAAGAATGGAAAACATGTGTGTTTCTTTATTTAATGCCACATTTAAGAAGGCTCTTGGCATTACACCGACTAAGTATATAATTAAATTGCGTATGCAATATGCTGTTGAGCTTCTTGAAAACAGTGACTTGCCAATCAATGAAATTGCTTCAATGTGCGGTTATAAGGATACAAATTTCTTTATACGAACATTTAAGGAAATATTAAAGGTACCGCCTCTTGTGTATAGGAAAAATTTAAAGCACCGATAATTCGGTGCTTTAAATTTATATATTGGGAATTTTTATCAAATGATTTAATGTTGATTTTTTGGGAATACGCTTGGCTTTTTTAGGCACTTCCTCGTGGAACATTATTAAGACCTTGCTTTTTTCATAGTAGGATATTTCAACTGTGCTATTACCTATTCTGTTTCTTAATGCAATAGCGTTAAGAAAATGAAGGGGCAATCTTACAAAATTCTTGTTTTCGCTTTCATCAACAAAGCAAATCTTGTACCTGTTGAAGCCTTCGCCGTAAATTTGGTCGATATAGCTTCCGTTTTTTCCTGCAAGAACTATTTCTCTTTTTATTTCAGTTACCTTTATTTTTTCTGTTTTTGTTCTTTTGTGTTTAATATCATTTTTCAAATTGAAATATACTCTTGATGCATAATATTGATACACCGAAATTAAAGCAAAGACTGTAAAAAACACTGCCATCATCATTACTTTAGTATTAGTATCTGAATCGTAGCAAGCAAAAAAGGACACCGCTGCTACAAAAATCATAAGAAGTATATTTATAAGAGTTATCATTGAATAATCCTGATAATAAACATCTAAAAGTGTTTCGTTCTTATTCATTTTTTCTCCATTAAAAAGCACCGAGCTTATCATCAATTTCATTAACTTAAATAATGCAGAAATCTACACCTCATCCGTCAACTTCGTTGACACCTTCCCCTCCAAACAAAGGGGAAGGCGCGTTTACTTGAGTTAATAATATTGGTAAAATCTGTGCTTTGTTTTTTGAATGTGAGACATTAAAAGCTTTTAGCGCTTGGCTTTAAAAAAGCTTTTTAAGATTTGGGAGCACTCGTCCTTTAAGATGAAGGGAGTGATCTGAGGCTTGAATAGAGGATAGTCGGTAAGGTTTATCATAGTACCGAAGGCGCCTGCTTTATTATCGGGGGCGCCATAGACTACTCTTTCTATTCGGGAATTAATTATTGCACCTGCGCACATTGGACACGGCTCTAAGGTGACATAGAGCGTACAGCCAACAAGCCGCCATCCGCCAAGGATTTTACAGGCTTCATTTATCGCCTTGATTTCGGCGTGGTGCAGCGCGTTTTTGTCCTTTTCTCTTGTGTTATAGGCTCTTGCAAGTATTTCGCCGTTTCGCACAATTATAGCGCCTACGGGAACCTCGTCCTCGGCCTCTGCCTTTTTTGCCTCAATGAGCGCTTCGCGCATATATAATTCGTCTTGACTTATCATATATCGGCAAGGTCCATATATCTTGGTCCGTTTTCGGCAATAAATGCTTTTCTTGCCACAATATCGTCGCCAAGTAATGTTTCAAAAATTCTTTGTGTTTCGTATTCGTCTGCCGGGCTAACCTGAATAAGTCTTCTTGTTTCGGGGTTCATTGTGGTTTGCCACATCATATCAGGCTCGTTTTCACCAAGACCCTTAGAACGCTGAATGGTGTACTTTTTGCCCTCTAATTTTTCTATAATTTCAGCCTTTTC
>JAFQAM010000254.1 GCA_017416885.1 Clostridia bacterium
CGCATCTCAGAGCGAATAAATCCGTAGAGAATTTTTTCGAGCTTTGGCGCAGACAGTTAAAAAACTTTCAAGACAAAGGTCGGACAAAGGCTCGCGGATTTATCGTTCTGAGACAAATGTGTTCGATTCCCGTAAGGCTACTCATTTGAAAGCTTATATACAAAAGAGGCTGTTGATAAAACAGCCTCTTTTTATGATATTATCGAATAATTTGACAAGCTTTTTATTTTGCAAAAAAGCTTACTTTAAATAGGTTCATGCTTGCGTGGCCTTCCATAGAGATGTCGAAAATTACATCGAATTTATCGCTTTCAACATTGTTTGGTAGGATATGGAAGGTTTTTTCGGTTACTTCGCCGTTACAATTACTTAATGGGGCGGTGGTGACCTTTTCTTTTATTTCCACACCGTCCACGGTATAGGAGCGAACGGTGAGCCAATGTTGGATTTTGGATTCACCGTTGTCAAAGATTTTTAGCTTTACAGCTGTTTCCTTTCCGTTTTCAAAAAAGAAATCATTTTCGTAAATTGCTTGGATTTTGAAAAGAGAAAATTCCTTGAAAATTGAATAATGAGGCAAGCTTATAAGCTCGGTGGTGTTGAAATACTCTCTTGCTCTGTTGCCGAATGCGCCTTTATAATAGACCTCTTCGGTGTCACTACAATAAAGGTTGTCCTTTGGGAATACCTCTAAGCCGCTGTCGGTTATATCGTATGTATCAACGGGGAGCATTTTTGGAATACAACGAATGATTTCGTCTGCTAATTCCTGTGTGGATTCAGGCAAAAAGAACGGTGTATTCATTGTCATAGTAAAGTCTAATGTATTCAGGGTTGCTGTAATAATTACATTGTTGATTGGCTTTATCCATTTTTCGGGGAGTTGTGAGTTACCGAGAATAATGCCTAATGTTGCTGCTAAGCTTCCTGCTGTGCAATCGGCATCCTCGCCACAGTTGACGGCAAGAAGCATACTTTTACCAAAATCGCCCTCGCCATACAATAAGCCCATAATGGCAATCGCTATATTTTGCGGAGTGTCAAATCCTGCGGAAGCTGGCTTGTATTCTGTCAGCTTGATAACCTTTAGCTTTGTGTGTTGGTAGGAAAAAGCGCCTGGTACTTCTCTAAAAATGGTATCTCTTGCTTCCTCGTAGGTTTTTCCGTTCTCATAGGAATTTATGACAAGTGTGATTCCTTTATAAAGAGCGCTTGATTTGGGAATATAGCTAAGACCGATATCAATAAGCTTTTTAATATCGCTTTCTACGAAGGCGGCGCTTTGCATTGCTGCCCAAAATACCTCGCCGTAGGTTCCCTCGTCTGCGTGGTCAATTGAGGAATCAAAATATGCGTAGCGAGCTGCAAGATCGGGATGTCCCGGGCAAAGACAAGCCCAGATTTCGCTACGGATAAAGGAGCCGCAGCTATCCTTATATGCATTAGCGTGGTAGCCTGAAATTGGTGTTGGGATACCGCGTCTTAAATTTGATTTGCCAAATCCGTATTCTGCCCAGCTCGGATTGACGAAAATATTAAAATATTCTGCTAAGATTTCAGCATTTACATTTCTGCCAAAGCGTCTTACGGCATTTAAAGATGAAATTTGTAAATCAAGATCATCGTTTGGCATAGGATTATTTTCAATATTCGGTTGAATAAAATATTCAATATCGAAAAAGCCGTTCTTTCCTTCAAGCGGCGCGCCAAGTGTTCCGCCTACATTTTTGCCGTTAAAGCATCCTAATATTTTATCTCTTAAAAGCGATTTATTCATAATTGCTCCTTATAGCTTGCTAATCTCTTTTTTGATTATATCACGAAGCTTTTTAAGTGTCAATGTCATTGGATTAGAAAAAATAAATAATATTTGCTCTTATAATTGACTTTGTTTCTCTTTCGCGATATAATTAAGAAAAACGCATTTGAGGTGGATTATGTTTTATACCTATTTGACAGAAAATGAGGGGAAATACGGCTTTGGCGTATGCTCTGAGCTTCTTTATAAAAAATTGCCTGTTGGGCTTTGCTATTTTGAGGTGTTTAAGGATATGAAAGAGGCAAAATGTCGCGGGGAGTATCTGAAAAAGCTATCTAATGCAAAAATTGGCGCATTAATTAAGAGCAAGAACGGTTGTGGCTTTGCCTGTCAAAATGATGGCGAAAAAACGGTTATTTCCTTAAAAAACGGCGTTTATAATTTGACGGATGCGATTTTGGTTAAGGGTGAAAATATTACATTTCGCGGAGAAAAAAATACAGTTATACAAGGATGTGTTAAGCTTGATAATTGGGTGGATGAGGGAAATGGCGTATTCTCTGCCGTGACAGAATATGATGCTGATGCGTTATATATTAACGGCGAAAAATATCAAATGGCGCGCTTTCCCAAATATAATCCCAACATAAAGATTTTTGGCGGTTTTTCAAGAGATGTTTTGTCAAAAGCGAAGGCGGACGAATGGAAAAACCCAAAGGGCGCATACATTCACGCAATGCATCTACACAATTGGGGCGGCTTTTCCTATGAGGTGACGGGCAAGGATGAAAGCGGTAAGCTTACATATATTGGCGGATGGCAAAATAACAGACAAATGGGTATGCACTCAGATTTTAAGTTTATTGAAAATGTGCGTGAGGAAATGACTCTGCCCGGGGAATGGTATTTTGATAAGGAAAACAAGCGTGTTTATGTGATTTTGAAGGATGGGCATAGCTTAGATAGCGCTGAAATTTGCGTAAATTCAAGTTTTTTCGTATTTAAATGCTGTAAAAATGTAAGTGTTGAAAATATTAAAATAAGACGCGCAAAAAGAACATTTATGCTAACAAATGAGCCTCTTTTGCGAAGTGACTGGACTATATACAGGGGTGGAGCGATTTATTTTACAAATTCAAGTGACTGCTCTATTGTGAAATGCTCGCTTTTTGATATTGGTACAAACGGTATTTTTGTTGACGGTAAAAACAGTAATATTACCTTTTCAAAATGTCATTTTAAGGACATGGGCGCAAGCGGTGTTTGCTTTGTAGGTAAGCCAAGTGCGGTGAGAAGTCCCTTATTTGAGGCTACAAAAAGTCAAAGCTTTCTTGACATAGACAAAAAAAGAGGTCCTAAGGGTAATGAATATCCAAAGCACTGTACTGTTGAGGATTGCTTAATTGAGCGCGTTGGTATGGTTGAAAAGCAAGCCACAGGTGTTGAAATTTCAATGTCTTACGGTATCAGTGTTATTAATACAAGCATTTACGATGCTTCTCGCGCGGGTATTAATATTTCCGAGGGTACATTTGGCGGTCATTTAATTGACGGATGTGATATATTTGATACAGTTAAGGAAACGGGCGACCACGGCAGCTTTAACTCCTGGGGCAGAGATAGATTTTGGCATCTTAGCGACCTTAATCAAAATGAAATTTACAAATATGCATATCTTGACTGTATTGACAAGACTGTTATAAGAAATAGCCGATTCCGTTGTGACAGAGGCTGGGATATTGACCTTGACGATGGCTCGTCAAATTATGAGATTTACAATAATTTATGCTTAAACGGCGGTATTAAGCTTCGCGAGGGCTTTGGCAGATATGTTCACAATAATATAACGGTAAATAACTCTGTGCATTTACATATTTGGTACGAAAACAGCGGGGATGTGGTTGAAAATAACATTATTTTCACAGAATATCAGCCTATTTTAATGGAGCACGGCTTTGGAAAAAGTATTGATTTTAATGTTCTACATTCAAAAAATACAAAAGGCATTAAAAAAGCGATTGAGCTTGAAAAGATTACAGGTATGGACAAGAGCTCGATAAAAACAAAATGCGTTTTTGAGAATGTAAGGCGCGGGGATTACAGGGTAATTTCTCCAAAAATTGATGGGTTTGAGGATTTTCCTTGTGAGTTTGGCGTAAGATATGAGCCGCTTAAAAAGCTTGCAAGGACTCCTATACTACCGAAAATCAATCAGAGCGCAAAAAAGCAAAAATCAAATATTATTACTCTATTTGATATGAAGGTAAAGAATATTGAAACTGACGGTGAAATGACAGTTTTTGCAACGGCAGGTCATAACGGTGTGCTTGTCCTTGATGTTGACCAATTCGCAGATGCTTCGTCAAAGGGAGTTTTGCCCTGTGATGTAATAGTGGGAATTGGCGAAAAAGAAGTAAACTCTCTTAGTGACCTTGAGGGAATAACAAAGAAGGAATTTCTTTCATCAAAAATAACTGTATGGCGCGCGCCATCGCGTGTGGTTTTAAATTGAAATCAAATGCATTTTGATATTGACACAAGCTTTATAATTCAAATCATAGTATAAAAAGCTCATTTTGATATTAAATAGTTTCATGATAAAGCTTTTCACAATGCGTTACCGCGATTTTTTAATATGGCATTCAGTAAAATTTAAAAGCCTTGAGGGAGTGTCCTCAAGGCTTTTGTTTAGTTATTAATTTGCCATTTGTCTGCGTGTTTTTCAAGAGTGGATTTGATTTGAATAAATTTTGCGTTATCTTTAAGAAAATCGAACTGAGGCTCGTTTAGAAAATTGAGCAAGTGGTATGCGGAATTATATTGGCTATCAAGATGAACATCGGGAAATTCTGTTCTTCCCTTAAATAGAAGTGAGGAAAATTTAAATTCCTTACAGGACATATATTCTATAAATTTAATTGCGTGATGTGCGCTAAGCTCAATATATAAAAGCGATTGATTTGCGTCTCTTTTTCTTGCGCTATGGCTTGCTAAAGCTTTATACGAATCGCTAAGAGATTCATTATAAAAGCCGTAGTCCTCTGCTTCAAAAATTAATTTTAGAAAAGCTATTTGCTTTTTAACAAGCTCTGCTCTTTCGTCGTCCGTATATAGCCACTCGCCTGAGTCCATTTTAAAATTCCACTTTATTCTGTTTGACAATGCTTGAACATGGTTATAAAGTAAGGTATTGGTTGCTAAGTCTCTTAGCTTTTCACCGTTATAAACAAATTCCAAAAGCGATTCTCGGCTTAACGGATAAGATGGCATTTTGCAAGCCAATTCGATGGCTCTTTTTTCATTTCCGATATCGCTGTAAATTATACAAAGCTTCTGGATAGTGGTTGAGCGGATACTGAAATCATCACATTCCGCAACTATTTTTTCACCAAGCTTTATTATTTCTTCCTCGTTTATTTTAGCTTCTTCTTCAGATAGCGAAGCTCTTTCCAATTCAAGCACATGAACATAGTCACACATAATTTCATAGCTATTTGGAAATCTTGCCATACCCTGCTTTAATATTTTTTTGCCCTCTGAAACGAAGCCGCGTGTATAATATTTAGCTCCCTCTTCTCTTATCTTTTCTATTTCCTGCTTCTTTTTTGTGACATCAATTTCAAGAAGGGTATCAGATGAAACATCAAAAACATTGCAAATAAACGGTATTAATGTGATATCGGGCATAGTTTTACCTATTTCCCATTGTGAAACGGCAGAAATTGACACATTAAGGCATTCTGCTAAATCCTCTTGGGTCATATACTTGCTTTTTCTTAAAAGCTTAATTTTTTCGCCTATACTCATAATATTTTTTCCTTTTCGTTGTATTCAAAAGCGCTTTTGTACCTTAATTATACAACATAAAATTCATAAATAAAAGTGAGCATTTCTAAAAAATAATTAAAGTGTGGCTTTAATTTTATAATTTGGCTGTTTTTGTTATAGCTCTAAGAGAAAATTTTACTCATTAAATTCAGTTGTTTTTCAAGTACAGCTTGCCGTCTTGGGAATAGAAAACGGGATTATTTTCGCTAACGGTGAAGTGTGGGGGGTTGCAATGGAAAAATGCTTCTTTATCTATTTTTGTTACGCTTTCGGGAATGTAGATATCTTCAAGCTTTTCAAAATAGTTAAATGCGGATTTTTCTATTTCCTTTACACCGTTTGGGATAATTATCTTTTTCAATGAATATCTATTATCAAATGCGTCTGTGCCTATGATTTTTACAGTGTCGGGGATGGTTATCTCTTCATCACGGCCTTTATATCTAACTAAGGTGTCGTCAAATATTGCAAAATCGCATCTTTTCTCATATGGATCATTCCTTGAATGTGAAAAATAAGGCTTGTCGGTAGAAAGAAAATCATCTATTTCATTGTCTTCTATACCAAATACACCTACAAGTGTTGGTGCAAAAAGCTTTTCAGTAGCGCTTCCCTTTTGAGTACCTACAACTAAGCCTGTGTTACAAATATAGCTTCTTAATTCATCCTCTACGGAAAATATCATATCATCGTCTATTTGCGTTACGCTTTCGTCTATGTAAACATGCTTAAGATTCCAATAACAAAAAAATGCATAGCTTTCAATATGAGTGACGCTTTTGCCGATTTTTAAGCATTTTAAATGATTATTACTTTGAAATGAAAATTTACCGATTCTATTAACATGGCTTGGTATTTCAAAAAACTCGTTTTCTTTTTTAGGTGGGTACTTTATCAGTGTTTTCAGGTCATAGGAATAAAGTATATTGTCTATTGCTTTAAAATGCTTGTTTTCCTTATCAACCTTAATTTCACAAATACTATAAGCACCGTAAAAGCATCCTTGGTCTATATGGCAGAGATCTTTGCCTATTACAATGCTTTCTAAGTTGTAATAATCACGAAAGGCATTTTCTGCTATATGGGTTATTCCTTTATCTATGACGATATTTTTTATGTTAGTTCGTCTAAATGATGATATTTTTTCATTTAAATTTGATACGGTTACTTCATTTTTTTCAGTTGTTGCTGATATTGTGAGAGTGTTGTTTTTGTAGCTTGCTATAAAGCCGTTTTCGCTAAAATCTTCTATAAATTCGGTTTCGTTTTCTGTTTTTTCTTTAATTAATTTGTAATGCTCATCAAATGAAAGTGAGAAAAACCAATCTAAATTTTCGTTATTTACATAAAGAAACGGAATATCGTTCTTTAAGCAGAATTTTTCGGCACTACTGCCCTTTTCACAGCCTATAACTGTACCATAATAGCTATCATAAAATTTAAAAGCATAGTTTTCTATTAAGGCATCGGTAGATGGAATAAAGACCTTTGATGGCTCGCCTACGGAATTTGATTCTATTATTTTGGTGTTTTTGCTAAGACATAAGTTTTCGAGGGATGTTGCTTCGCAAAAAGCACCTCTGCCGATAATTTCCGTTGCTTCATCTACATAAAAGATGTTACATTCTTTGTTGTTTGGATATTTTATAAGCTTTTTCTTATCCTTAGTGTATAAGCAACCATCAATGGAAATATAATGTTTATTTTGTGGGTCAACATTAATTCTTTTAAGGTGTTTTAAAAAGTCAAAAATGTGATCGTCTATTTTTTCGCAAGATGACGGAATATTTATTTCTTCTATAAAATCGCAATTATAAAAGTATCCATATTCTAAGGACTTTATACCTTGGGGAATATTAAATATGGGATTTATGCCAATTAAATCTCCGTCTTTTATTATAAAAAGTTCGTTATTTTCCATTTTTTCTCCTTTAAAACATCAAGTCGTCATTGTCTGATACAAAAGGCTCATTTTCCATACTAAAGGATAATACTGTATCCTTGTCGTCGTATAAAAATGCTTCTATATCCGCATCATTATTCTCTACTTCTTGGAATTTTATATTGTTCATTTCGGCATACTTATGTGCGTAAGAGTTAATTTTTCCACCTATTATTGTATTGATTGATAATTTTTTCTTTACTCGTTCAATTAATTTTCCGTTATCATCGTAATTATTTATAATTGTATAGAGGGGAGATAAAAATTCTTTATCTAATTTTGTATTAGGCGGAATATATATTTTTTCAAGTTCACTGGAAAATGCGTGTTTCTTTACCTCTTTAACCGTATCATAAAGACGCACATTTTTTACACGGTTGATAAAGCATCTTTCGGGAATTATTTCGTTACCTATATTTAATCGGCAGTCTATTTTACATTCTTCAAAGCTTCCCTCACTAAGTGTTATATTTGATGGAATTTCTATTGACTTTATTTTTACACCGTAAAAACCATTTTTTGAAATTTTTCGCAAGGATTTGGGAAATGTGATTTCCTTGCCACTATGTGACCAAAATAGATTATCGCCTGTAATTAAGGCGCAGGCAGCTTCCGCTATTTCTTCTATACCGTCGGGAATTTCAAAAGCTTCGTTTTTTTCAAGAGGTGGCATATAGATTAAGGATTTCATATCCTTGCTATACAGTACACCGTTAACGGATGTATAACGGTCATTATTTTCTATATGTACTTTTTTTACAAATGGATAAAATCCGTTTTCTGTATCTAAGTTTAATATTGCATAAGGTGTAAAATATTCAAGTGTGCTTGGCAAAATTAACTCCCTTGCATACCTTAATTTGGTTAAAGAGCTTGGCAATATTCTTTTTACGCCCTCGGGGATTACTACTGTTTCATTTAAACCGCTAAATTTTGTTATGTCTTTGTTTTCCATTTTTATCTCCGTTTGTGAATAAAATATTAGTTGTTTTATCGTACAGTTTTATTCTATCATATTTTTTTATGCTTGTAAATCGATATATGTACCAAAAATGCGACTTTGTCTCTTTTGTGCTAATTTTCAAAGCGCTACTATACTTTAATACAATAAATATTTCGTGGAATTATTTATAAATTATGGTATAATGTAATTACAAAAGCGTTTTTGAATACTTTTAAGGAGAAAAATATGTCTATCGGGTCTAATATAAAAAGATTACGCAAGGAAAATGATATTACACAAGAGGAATTGGCTGAATATCTTGGAATTACCTCTCGCGCTGTATCGCAATGGGAATGTGAAAGAACAATGCCTGATATTACTGCTATTCCTGTGCTTTGTCATATTTTTGGTATATCATCAGATGAGCTGCTTGGGATTGATGCTTCAAGGAATGACGAGGAAATAAAAAATTATTTAGCTGAAGCAAACGATTTGGGAAATCAAGGTAAGAATGAGGAGCGCACTGAGCTTTTGCGTGAGGCAAACAAGAGATTTCCAAGAGATTATAATATTATGCTGAAGCTTGCTGATGCGATTGTATGCGAATATTCGCGAAAGAAAATCAAGGATTATAATGAGGTTTTCGGGCTTTGCGGTAGAATTTTAGCTGAATGTACGGATAGCTACATAAGATATGAGGCTATTGACACGCTCGCTATTGCGTACAGCTATGATGGCAAGGATGAGGAAATGCTGAGTCTTGCAAAGGAAATGCCAAAATCTCGCTTTTCTTACGAAAGCTTTATGCTTTTTAGGTGGCGCGGAAAAGATGATGTTACAGAAATACAAGGCTATATACAATTTTTAATTAATCAATTGATTTGCGCTATATACAGTTACAGTGGATTTTATGAAAATGGCAAAAAGCTTCTTTCAAATGAGGAAAGGATTAAATTATTTAAGCTTCAGGTTAAGCTTCTTGAGGATTTATTTCCCGACGGGGATTATCAGTTACAAGCTCAGCTTGGTGAAATTGCTTGCAGTCATTTAACTGAGCTTTTACTTAATGAAAATGATACTGACGGGGCTTGGGAATATTTAATGAAAGGCGTTGATTTTGCTATTCATATGGATACATATGATTTTGACAAAAAGCATACCTCGCCTATTCTTAAGGGATTTTCAAGTGGCGGTTGGATTATGGAGCCATGCGGAAATCGCTCACAGTGTATGCTTAATTGGTTGACTACGGATGATAAATTAGATGCTTTGCGCAAGGATGATAGATTTGATGTGATAATAAGCCGGCTAAAGCAGGTTGCAAAGCTATAAATTGATGATATATAAAAGCGAAAATACAAAAGCTTGAAGGCGCGCCTTCAAGCTTTTTATTTAAAGAATACCATTAATAGAGTGCCTGTGAGCATTAAAACAAGACCGATAAATGCTTTTGTGGAAAGCTTTTCCTTGAATACGAAATAGGAAAACGCCACTGTAAAGATGATGCTCATTTTGTCGATGGGGACAACTACGCTGACGCTTCCGTTTTGGATTGCGTAATAGTAGCATAGCCACGATGCGCCTGTTGCAATTCCTGACAAGGAAATAAATATAAGCTCCTTTTTATCAAGGGATTTTAATTGTGTGTGCTTTTTCTTGGCGAATACTATAATCCACGCCATTATAAGAACTACGCCTGTGCGAATGGCTGTACCAAGGTTTGATTCTACATTTGAAATTCCTACTTTTGCAAGAATGGATGTAAGTGCGGCAAAAACGGCTGAAAGAATGGCATATAATATCCATATGCGTTTTTCGTTCTTTTGCTCGGTTTGCTTCTTCTCTACCATTAAAAAAAATCCAATAGCCAAAATTAATGTTGCAATTAGCTTAACCGCTAACTGCTCTGTTTCGCCAAAGCAGATGATGGCAAGCAAAACTGTAAGAATTGTGCTTGATTTATCAATTGGCACTACCTTATTAACATCACCTATTGAGAGTGCTTTAAAGTAGCAAATCCAGGATGCGCCTGTTGCTAAGCCTGATAATATAAGGAAAATCAAGGATTTAGGTTGTATTTGAGCTATGCCCTGAGATGAGCCCACTACAAAAACCATAATCCAAGCAAAAAGCAAAACTACAACTGTTCTGAGGGCGGTTGCCACATCGGAATCGGTTTTCTTAATTCCGCATTTTGCAAGAATTGTTGTTAGTCCTGCGAATACTGCTGATAAAATTGCTGCTATTAGCCACATATTATGCTCCTTTATTAGTAAGTATATATTTAACTATTGGCTCTAAGGTTGTAGCCATACCGTAAAAGCCACAATCATTTGGATGGCAGCCCTCTACTGTGCCGTAGTCCTCATAGGGAGCAAATTCCTTTGTGCCGTCCCAAAAGTAGATGTTGTTGTCCCCATTATTTTTTGCATTTTGGTAGGTTTGATAAATTATGTCTCTGCGCTTTGGTCGGTTATCGTGAATATGGTCCATTGATACTGAGGTCATTAAAATTATAGGTAATGTAGGGTTGGCTTTGCGTATTGTATTAAGCATTTTTTCGTGAGTGCTTTGTAGGTGCTCCACAGTTGGTGCGTTATGGTCATAATCGTACACGAAAATTTCCATATCAAGAGATGCTATATAGTCGGCTATTTCTTGTTCACCTCGCGCATTGCCCGAAAATCCTAAATTGATATGGTCCATATTAAATTTTCTTGCAAGCATGCTTGTATATGCATTTCCCGGGCGTGAGGCGCATCCGCCTTGAGTGATTGAGCTACCGTAATATACTATTGGCTTTTCATACGCATAATTTGACGGTTCAAGGATTTTCGCATTCTGTTCAATGCCGATATATAGCATATTCACATCGCTATACAGTGGGAAATTAATAGTAATCTCTCGCATTTCGTTTGTATTAAAATTAAATACTGATTCGTAGGAATCGGTAATATCAAACGGTGGGCGAAATGTAGTGACAAATTTTTCTGTGCCGTTAATTTTTATGTACATATCAAATCCACATGAGCCTGTTAATGCGAAGTGGTCCATTTTGCCGATATTACTCATTTTTGCGGAAATGGCGATATAGGAGCTATCGGTTTTAAATCGCACTCTGCCGCCTGCGGTGTTGGTGTGTAGGTATTTGACGCCCTCGCTTACACCTTCGGCGATTTTTTCGGGCATACGGCGAAATTTATTATTTTCATAGATTAAGCCATAAAATTTGCACGGTGCATTTAATATGGAATAAAATTTTATATCGGTTTTATTCAGGTTGGTTTCTATTTTAAAATTTTGGTCGATTTCGTCAAGACTTTTCATATTTATTTCCTTTTATTTTATTCTGCTTTTAGTTTATCACAACAAGAAATCTTTTTCAAGGTGTATATTAAAAAATCAGTCCCACAAATGGGACTGAAATTTAATTAAAGAACTAATGATGGCGCTGTATATACTCTTGCGCTTAGCTCTTGGTTGAGCATGTAGAGGCTTCTTGGATCTGAGCCGAAAAGCTCCATTTTTGTAATCATATCGTTTGCGTTGGTTTCTTCCTCGCCCTGCTCCTTTACGAACCAATCAAGGAATTGCATTGTACGGAAATCCTTATCCTCATATGCGGCTGCATAAATATCGTTGATAAGCGAGGTTACATATTTCTCGTGCTCAAGTCCTGCCTTTAAAACATCCATATGACAGGTAAATTCCTTATCAGGCTTTGCGATAGCTTCAAGTGTTACCTTCTGGCTTTCGTTTTGAAGGTATTGATAGAATAGCATTGCGTGGTCGCGCTCCTCCTGAGCTTGAATTTTGTACCAATTTGCAAATCCGTCTAGTCCTACATCCTCAAAATAGTTTGAGAAATCAAGGTATAAATATGCTGAATAAAACTCCTTGTTGATTTGTTGGTTTAATAATTCGTGTACATTTGCGTTCATTTTTATTTCTCCTTTATGATTTTAATTTGTGATTATATTTTAACATAAATTTTTATAAATGTCAATTGAATGTATGCTGCTTTATTATTATCTTGACTTTTACTTTTATGTATGCTATAATACGAAAAAATAGCTGCCACCGGGTAGGAATCGTAGTATTCGTTGCACATCGTTAGGTCTTTGAAGATGTGATAGCGGATACTTATTTTTTTAGGGGGATTTAATGAAAAGATTACTTGACTATTTTTCTAAAACAGAGATATTTTTGTGGGGATTTTCCGTTGCATTAATCATTGTGTCGTTTATAGCATTTGACAGGTCAAGCTATTTAACGCTTTTTGCATCGCTTATTGGCGTTACCTCGCTGATTTTAAATGCTAAGGGAAATCCTGTCGGTCAGATACTGATGATTATATTCAGCTTACTTTACGGCATTATTTCATATAGTCAGGCTTACTATGGCGAAATGATTACATATCTTGGTATGACTATGCCTATGGCTGTTTTTGCCTTGGTTTTCTGGCTCAGAAATCCTTATAAGGGAAATAAGCTCGAGGTTAAGGTTAACAGTATAATCAAAATTGAACAAGCTCTTATGTGGGTGGCTACTGTAATTGTGACTGTAATATTTTACTTTATTTTAAAGTATTTTGGTACTGCAAGCATTATAATGAGTACATTTTCGGTAACTACAAGCTTTTTAGCGGTATATTTAACATTCAGACGAAACCCGTATTTTGCCTTAGCTTATGCTGCAAATGATATTGTTTTAATTGTTTTATGGATACTTGCAAGCATATACGACATTCGCTATATTTCTGTGGTAGTATGCTTTACCGCGTTTTTATTCAATGATATTTACGGCTTTATAAGCTGGCAAAAAATGAAAAAGCGTCAGGGAGTATAGCTAAATCACCTTAAAAAAGTAATCGGCAAGTGTTTCGGCGCTTTCCTTCATTCCGTTATCAAGCCACCATTTCACCGTTTCAACAAACGCTACGGAAATGTGGTTTATATAATAATCGCTTGGTAGGTCGCTTTTGTTTTCAAAGATGGATGTATGATTTTTAATAAGCTCCTTAAGGTTTTCCTTAAAGTAGCGCAAAAACAGCTCGTTGTTTTCACAGGACAGTAAATCGAGGATGTTATTGTCGTTTTTCTGTAAATGCTGTAACAGGTGTAAAATTATCGGCGAGGGGGTGTGGCAATTAAAAATATGCTTATGGTTTTCTCTGCCCTCCTCGGTATCAAATATATGGCAAAAAAGCTCCTTACATAGCTCCTTTAATAAAAAGTCCTTTGTTTCAAAATGGGCATAAAATGTGGCTCTGCCTATATCCGCCTTTTCTAAAATTTCACCTACGGTGATCTGATTAAAATGCTTTTTTGAAAGAAGCTCTGTAAATGCTTTGAATATGGCTTCTCTTGTTTTTTTCTGTCGTCTGTCCATATTTTTCTCCGTACATTTTTTAATTTTTGTTCGGTAACGAACTACTAACAAAATTTATATGTTGATTTTTTGATTTATCAAAAATATAATTATATTGAACAATATGTTCAGTAGTGAATATATTGTATCACAATATTAATTTTTTGTCAAGTTGGGGGAAATATGAAAACAGAACGAAATATTTTGATTGCGTTTATACTTAATTTTGTTTTTTCTGTTTTTGAGCTTATTGGTGGTATTTTTACGGGGAGTGTGGCGATAATTTCCGATGCTATACACGATTTCGGTGATGCATTTAGCATTGGAATATCCTTTTTTCTCGAACGAAAAAGTAAAAGAAAGCCTGATGAAAAATACACATACGGTTACGGTAGATATTCTATTGTTGGCGGTGTTATAACTACACTTATTTTACTTTTCGGCTCAGCTATGGTTATTTATAATGCGATACTGAGGATTATAAATCCTGCTGAGATTGACTATAATGGAATGATTATTTTTGCAATTATCGGTGTTATAGTTAATTTTTGCGCCGCGTTTTTTACTCGTGAGGGTGAGTCGCTTAATCAAAGGGCGGTAAATCTTCATATGCTTGAGGATGTGCTTGGTTGGGTTGTTGTTTTAATTGGCGCAATTATAATGAGGTTTACCGATTTATATATTATTGACGCAATTATGTCAATTGGCGTGGCTGTATTTATTCTTATTAATGCTATTAAAAATTTGAAGGACGGACTTAACATTTTTCTTGAAAAAGTGCCCTCATGTGTGGATATAAATGAGATTAAGGAGCATATTTGCGATATCGAAGGTGTTTCAGATGTGCATCACATTCATATTTGGACAATTGACGGTATAAACAATTATGCTACAATGCATATTGTGACAAGTGATAATCCACACAAGGTAAAGGAAGATGTGCGTAGCGAGCTTACGGAGCACGGGATTGGGCATGTAACAATTGAGATTGAAAATGAGGGGGAGCATTGTGAGAATATAAAATGTGAAATTAAGCATACGGGTTCACACGGTCATCACCACCATCATCACCACCATCAATAATTAAAAAAAGAAGCTGACTTCGCCTCTGCAACTTTAGCGGAGAAAACACGAACACCACCAAGGAGATTTCTTTGGTGGTGTTTTCGTCGTTGGGAACTTACGAAAGGCTCCCTCCGGGAGGGAGCTGGCGCCGTAAGGCGACTGAGGGAGAGCGCGTTATTATGAGGTCAATCTAAATTCCAAGTCGCGCGGGCTCCTTCCACCACTTCGTGGTCCCCCTTCCTCCCGGAGGAAGGCTTTTGTGCGCCGTGCTTCTGCGGATAGTGGGTTCGGGCTTCTACCCGATGGTGCCCCCAGACGCAAGCGTCGGGAAAGCAGAAAAATAGTGTGGTTGTATTGTTAATAATTCTATGGTATAATAATTCTGAAAATTTTTCTTCCACCTTAAACCTTTTCGCATAAAAAAACAACTTAATATGCGAAACCGGTTTTAATAACACGAAAGGAGGAACATATGGAGCAAGAAGTATCTTTTGAAGCATTGCTAAAAAAGCATCGTGTTGTTGTAGAACGATATATCAATTTTAGGTTGCCAAGCACCTTTGATGCCGACGACGTAATACAAGAAACATACCATGCGGCTTATATTGGTTTTGAAAAACTTCGAAATAAAGAATTATTCAAACCTTGGATATTATCCATTGCACGAAATCAATGTAATTTATGGTTTCGCAAAAAATACGGTAACGAGTTGATTTCGTTAGATACAATCCCAGATATAGCTGACACCGATACAACGGAAGATAAAACCGCATATCAGGTTTTGAATTTGTTATCTAAAGAGTCTGCAGAACTGTTAAAGCTAACTGTGCAAGGATATAAGCAAATTGATATTGCGAAACGCTTGAATATTCCAATTGGTACTGTTAAAAGTCGCTTGCATTACGCGCGAAAACAATTTCGTTCTATGTGTACCCCTGAACAGATTTTGATGTTTGAGAAAGGAAGAAAGAATATGGCAAAGAAAGATTACACCTGCGGTTTCCCCGAGGATA
>JAFQAM010000028.1 GCA_017416885.1 Clostridia bacterium
CTATGTGCTTGTGCCAACTCTTACCGATAATGAAAGTGACTTAATCGCCCTTGGTAGCTTCTTAAAGGACATAAAATCTCTTGAAAAAATCGAGGTCCTGCCTTACCACACTCTTGGCAAGGTGAAATATAAAACATTAAACCTTGCATATCCCTTAGAGAATATCCCCGAAGCCACAAGTGAACAAGCAGAAAAAGCATTATCTATTATTAAAAATTCTATTCAAAACTAAAAGTCGTGCATTGCACGACTTTTTGTATTATCAATATGTTTAATTAAAATTCACAAAATTCACTCCAAAAGTGAAAAAAGTGAAAATTCACTACGCAAGTGAAAATTGCAGACAATAAAAAACAGAAATTCAAGCGAATTTCTGTTTTTATATTTTACCAGCTTAGCTCTTCAAAGCTTTCATATCCTTCGGGTGGAGTGATTGTAACGCTCTTACCGGGATTAATAATTTCGTAGTCAGCAGTAACATCTGCGGTAACTGCCATACCCTCTACTTCCATTGACATCTTGAAGCTCATATCATAGTTAACTACATAATCGTCCTTAACTGTAATAGCAACTACGCAATCGGAAATATCAAGTCCGTCAAAAACCTCGCCTAATGAAGCCTCGCTAACCTCATCAAGAAGCTCGTCGTAAAGCTCTTTAAATGTTTCGTTTGGAATATTTACAGTAACCTTATAGCTGCCGTCCTTTTCCTTTACAAGCTCAATATCCTTAAGTAAATCCTCGGGAAGCTTTGTAATTGAATCCTTTAATTCGTCGGAATAATCATATTCGCCCTCAGCAGCCTCGATTGATAACTTGTAGCCTTCGCCGTCGCTTGAAACATAAACGAACTCGTCATCCATATAGGATTCGCTTTCAACTTTTTGTCCCATCATTTCCATTGATATAAGCGCGTATGTGATTGGATTTTCCTTGTCTGCGTCCTTAACCTTCATTGAAACGGACATTGGAATGTTCATTGTCATACCTGTCATTTTCATATCAATGACCATATCCGTTTTAGCCTCAAATTCAGTTAGCTTTGATGTGTTTTCAATTGCATTATTGATAACCTCTTCTGTTTTAAGCGCACCGCATGAAGCGATAGATAAAACGGAAGCTACAACCAATAAAATCGCAATAAGTAGTGTTGAAATTCTTTTCATCTTTTTCTCCTTTGTATTTAGGGAATATGGGATAGGGAATAGAGGCTTGCTTTGCTCACAGAGGCTCGCTTTGCTCACAGGGGCTCACTTCGTTCGCATAGGCTCGCTTTGCTCGCAGAGAAAGCAATCCGTTTCCTTTCACATCTCCCTTTTATTAATTTTTATTCTTGACATAAAAATCAAGTAATAAACCGATAATAATATTTTACACCAAATATGTAAAACAGTCAAGCAACAAAATGTTGCTTTTTGGTTGCATAAGTAAAATATCGCGCTATGTGTCGATAATTTACTGTAATTAAATTAGCGCAGCCACGAATATAAATCCTGCAATTATGCATAAAATTAAGCCTAATAAAACAGAACACAAGGTAATGGTTAGCTTTAAAACGGGATTGTTTTGCTGCGATGAAAATCTAAAGCCAAGAACGGCAGGAATAGCATACAAAAATGCGCCGATAAAACCGCCAATCATCGGTACAATTGAGCAAAGCGTGACACTGCTGCTCCATACAACGAAGACAACAAGACCAAGTATATAGATTGCAATTTCATACCATTTAGGCGCTTTTGTGATTTGAATAATATCACCGTTAATATCAAGCTTGATTGCAGAAAAACCGCCGCCTACAACTCTAACCGCAGTGCCGTCCGCAATATAAAACAGCTTGTTTGATTGCTTTGTTAATTGTTGACCGTTTATTGATATGCTTCTGTTGCCCAAAAATGAGCCCTCAGAAAACTCAATAACGCCATACTTTTCGTGTTGAATAATTTCTTTCATATTTTTCTCCTTTTGTTTTATAGCATTATATTACCATTAAATATGTAAAAAATCAAGAAACTGCAGGTTTACATCTGTCAACCGCAGGTTTACAAATGCATTTTATACACAATTTGGTTGATAATATGCTATGTAAAGAGTATATCACAACAGAAAGTAATTGTCAATACTAATATGTAGGTGTGCCTTCTTATTTTTTGTTTACAATACTTGTAAAATATAGGTACCCTTACTGGGCTCAAATCAAATTGCCTCTGAACGATAAATCCTTGAGCCTTCGTCCGTCCTTTGATTTGAAAGGTTTTTACCTTCCTGCACCAAAGCACGAACAAATTCTCTAACGATTTATTCGTTCAGAGGTGCATAGCAGTTTCAAAGAGAAAAATAGGTTGGTAGGCAAGGCGAAAAGGTGAAGGCGATTAAAAAATCGGCAAGACTTTTCAACGCAGAATAGCAATCTATTTTTCCTTTAAAACCAAATTGGTTTGAGCCCAGTAAGGGTAGGTAATACTACATATTACAAGGGGACAATATATGACTGTAAATGATGCGGTTGTAAAGCGAATTGCTACACTTTTAAAAGAGAAAAATATGTCACAATACCGTCTTGAGCAGGAATCGGGAATACAGCACGGAAGCATGCAATGTATAATGAACGGACGCAACAAAACCGTAACATTAAGCACAATAATAATGCTTGCTAAGGGCTTCGGAATGAGCCTTACAGAATTCCTCGACGACAAAATATTCGCTATCGAAAACTTCGACATAGAATAAAATCACGCACACAGTGTGCGTGATTTTGCTTTTTATGTATTGCGCTGTAATTTGCTAATATGAATTGCTAACGCATAAATTGTTCTGTGAACAACAGTGGTTGCTCCTACAAAATTGCCCCGTAAAATCTAATCGCGCTGACTGCTTACTGCTGGCGGCTAACTGCTATTCTATAATTTGGTTAACAAAATTCTTAATCTTATTATGTGTGCAATCGTGCTGAGGATTTAACATCTGTTGAGCATAAACGATAGTGATTTGCTTTTCGGGATCAATAGAAACCATAAAGCCCGCAGCGCCATCCCAACCGAATTCACCGATTGAGGTTAAATTTCCACCTCTGCCAACGCCGATTTTTGTTCTGACACCAAAGCCGTAGCCGTATTCGCGGTTAGACATCCAAGAGTTGCAATCCTCAAATTTTTGAGAGCCAACAGGCAATGTGTTAGTACGCATTAAATTAACTGTTGCTTTTGAAAGTATTCTTGCTCCGTTTAGACCAACACCGTAATTTGTCATTGCATATGCAAATTTAACATAATCATCAACTGTTGTTGTAACGCCTGCTCCGCCTGAATCATAGTCAGGACCGAAAATGTAACTATTTGTCTTTTCAATTCTGTCAGGCTCACCCGTTGAATAGTTAAAGCGATATTGCTGACACATACTATCAATCATTTCTTTTGTAGGATGATATGTGGAGTTAGTCATACCAAGCGGCTCAAAAATTACCTTTTTTACATAATCGGCAAACTTAATGCCTGTTGCAACCTCAACAAGGGCGGCAAGCACATCGTGACAAAGACTGTATTGCCATCTTGTGCCCGGCTCAAAGTCAACGCCCATTTTTGCAATAGCTTTTGCAATCTCTCTTGTAGGCGCTTTGGGATTATTTTTAACCGCCTCTTTAATCTCCTTCGACTCACAGTCATAGTTAAAGCCTGCGGTCATTGTAAATAGGTCGTGAATTAAAATTTCGCCCTTAATAGGAGTGTCTGTGCCTCTGAATTTTATATCCTTAAACTCAGGCAAATACCACCAAAGCGGATGCCCCATTAAAAATTTGCCCTCTTCAAACGCGTGTAATGCCGCCGCGCAGCAGATAGGCTTTGAAGCAGAATATATATAGTAATATTCATTTCCCTTCATTGGAATTTTGTTTTCCTTATCGTTATAGCCTGCGTGATAGGAGAATACCTCATTTCCCTTATGTAGCACGCGAAGGTCAAAGCCGGGCACCTTTTCTTTTACAAGAATAGTGTCCATATAGTTTTTTAAAGCTGAAAAAGTGTACATAATATACCTCTTATATGAAATTTATAAGTTAATAATATCATATTTTAACCTTAAAAACAATAATAAATTGACTAATTAGCAAATTTGTGCTACAATAAAGTAAATTAATGTGCAAAGCGCATTAATTTAGCAGTTAGCAGTTAGCTGATAACAGTTAGCGAGATTACATATAAAAGGACATTATTATGGAAAATATTATAAATAAATGCTATGATGAGGAAAGAGCGCTTTACGGTAGCGAAAATCTTTACCTTGTAGATTGTCAATTTGACGGAGCTGCTGACGGAGAAAGCGCGCTCAAGGAAAGCAACAACATTTTAGTTGAAAAATGCTTTTTCAATTTGCGTTATCCCTTTTGGCACAATGATGAATTAACTATTGCCGAAAGCGAAATGACATCAAATTGCCGCGCGCCGATTTGGTATTCCAAAAATATTCAGATTGACAGATGCAAAATCAACGGCGTTAAGGCAGTAAGAGAATGCCAGGGCTTAAGGCTTTATGACAGCAAAATCGTATCAAGCGAATTCGGTTGGCTGACTAAGGATATGAAAATCCGCCGCGCAGATATTGAGGGCGAATACCTTATGCTTCACTCAAAAAATATTGATATGCAGGAAAGCAATATTTTAGGCAAATATAGCTTCCAATACATAGAAAACGCAGTAATTGATAAATGCAGCTTTAATACCAAGGACGCATTTTGGCACGCCAAAAATGTGAAAATAACAAATTCAGTTATCAAGGGCGAATATCTCGGCTGGTATTCCGAAGGCTTAACGCTTAAAAATTGCAAAATCATCGGCACTCAGCCATTATGCTACTGCAAAAACTTAACACTCATTGACTGCGAAATGATAGAAGCCGACCTATCCTTTGAAAAAAGCGATGTTGAAGCAACATTAATAGCCCCAATTATCAGCATTAAAAATCCGTCAAGCGGAATAATCAAGGTTCCGCTCTGTAACGAAATTATAATGAATGATACTCAGTCAACCTGCCAAATTATAACCAAATAAGCAAAACGCCTTTTCCCGTAGGAGAAGGCGTTTTATTTATTCAACCATTTTCTTAGAAATTATAAATGAGGTATTATGGGGAAGCCTGTAAGCAACACCGTCGCCAAGCATAAAATCCTTATAGGAAACATCATTAAACTCAAATGCTCCCTCGCTTACCTCGCCAAAGGCATCAATTGTTACATTGATTTCATCATAAAGACCGCATAAATCAAGGTCGTAGCAGCAAATAAATAATTTACCGACATTATCCTCGTTCGGCTTCATTTTTACATTAAGATTATAGCGATGCTCACCGATTTTTTTAATTGTACCAACCATATCGCGGCCGGAATTTTTCCAAAGAATATAATCAAGACTGCAAATTTCCATTTCGTCCTGTAATTCAAAATCCATCTTCGATTTTAAATCCTCAATCGTATCATTTAAGCGCGCTTTAACTCCGTCATCACCGAATTTATCCCTTAATGAAAGCGCGTATTTTGCTTCTAAAAGATAGTTAAGACCTGACGCATACAGAGGAAAACCCTCGCGATTTTCATTCATTACAATTTTACCGAGCCTTAACGCAACATCGGCAAATTCGCAATTATAGTTGCCATCTAAAAATGATTTGTATAAATCGTCATAAATTCTCATAAGAAGCGCTTTTGCGCTTGCAGGACTCTTAAATCCGCCATATCCATACAAATACAAATCGGAAAGCTTGTAAATTGACTCATAAATTCCCAAGGACGCGCCAAATGAAAAATATTTGTATGCTTTATCGTAATCAGGCGCGCCGCCATTTGTCCTACCGTAATAATATATGTAGCCAAGTGTATTGGCATAGAAGCCTTTTTCGGGAAGCTTTTCCACCGTATCCAACAATTTAAGCATACATTTTTCGGAAAGAGAATAATCGCACGCAAAAACCTCGTCGCCACCGTATGAGCCATAGCCAACGGCAATAAGTCCCTCGCGCACATCCTTTTCAGCAAGCTCCAACGCTAAATTTCTGTATAGCGTAACCTCATTTTCAGTAAGTGAGGATATTTTATTTTCATCAAATAGCGTAATTAAAATAAGTGACTTTTCGTTATCGGTATAGTCTCTTTCCAAAACATCAAGTCTTAATATATCCAAAAGCCTTTGCAAATCATTGGCAAGCTTTTTAAAATCAAGGTCGATAAGCTCCTCAAAAAGATATCCGAGGCTTCGTGCTACATTATAGAATAAATCATTCTTTAAAATTCTGTCAACGGAAATATCATTGCTTTTTGGATAATAGCAATGAATTATTTTATCACTGTATTTAAAATACCAATTTTCCAAGTCCTTTAAGGAAAATTTTCCATCATTATTATTTATAGATATAATCATATCAGCTAAATGCTCTAAGGTGTACATAAAATCCCCCCCTTTTCTTTATTATAATAGCTCAATGGAAAAAAGTCAAATAAAATCAAAATTGGAAAAAAACAAAAACTGATAAATTTAACCGCTGTATAATGATACCACAAGACAAAACGAGAGAGAATTAAAGAAAAAAGCGCAAAGAATCATAAAAAAACCGTTTTCGCAAGCTTTTTTCCAAGATAAAAGCCAAAAACGGTGGTAAAATATGGTCACAAAGACATTAACAGCATTCAGCGATGCGCTAATTGGAGAAGCAATAGTTGATTTGTAATCAACCATCAGCGCGGTGAAAGCCCGTGCGTGCAGAAAAATATGTCTTGTAAAATAAAGATGCAGACAGCAAAACATTTAATTAACAAAATTTTTAGGGAAAAAATGATTTGTCGATAGCCTACGGCTGTCCCTTGCATACGCGAGGTAATTAAACGCATCTTGTACAAAAAATTAAATAAAGATGCTCACAGCAAACCATAAAATAGAGAAAAATTGGATTGTGGCTACATAAGGTAGCGCTCACCTTCGGGGTGAGTGGTCATTAACGGTGAGAGCCCGTTACTTCTGGGAAAAGGGGACACGCTTAACTCCCCGCCCATACCAAGCATCTTGTTTATCTAAAGGCACTGACAGCAATATATTATGCATTAACCTTTTAAGTTAAAAACGCAACAAAAGTGCCTTGTCAAAAAAATTATTTTATTTATATATGAAAGGAAGTGACTTCATTGTTACAGTATTTAAAGAACGAAAGTAACCTCACATTTACAGAAAATGGCGCGGTAACTAATAAGAGCACAGGCGATTATAATATTGACCTTTTCGCTACAATTGGCGCTATCAGACACCTGACCGATGAAGAAATAATCAACCGCTTTGTAAGAGCATATGCGGAAGATAAGGACATTGCAATGAAGATTATCTTCTACGCAAGAGACATCAGAGAGGGCTTAGGCGAAAGACGGGTTTTCCGTGTAATCTTAAATTGGTTAGCAAACAATCATCCCGAAACAGTAAACAAGAACTTAAAGTATGTTGGCGAGTATGGCAGATACGACGACTTGCTTTGCGTATTCGGTACTCCTTGTGAGACTACCGCAATGGAAATTATCAAGGAGCAATTAAATAAGGACTTAACCGCTATGGCGGAAAATAAGGAGATTTCCTTACTTGGCAAGTGGTTACCCTCAATCAACACCTCAAACGAGGACGCAGTTGCAAATGCAAAGAGAATTGCTAAGTATCTTAATATGAACGCAAGGGATTACAGAAAGACTCTTTCCTCACTCCGCGCTTATATTAAGATTATTGAAAACAACCTTAGATTAAGGGATTACACCTTTGATTATAGCAAGCAGCCCTCGAACGCAATGACTAAGTATCGCGAGGCGTTTATGCGTAATGACCTTGAAAGATATAAGTCATACCTTGATAGCGTAAACAAGGGCGAGGCGAAGATGAATACAGGCAATGTATATCCTTATCAGCTTGTTCAGCCTTACACTGATTGGTATAACCGTCACATTTCCGAAGAGGAAAAGCTATCTGTTAATACCACATGGGCAAATCTCCCCGATTACGGCGGAGACGAGGACATCCTTGCAGTAATTGACGGCTCAGGCTCTATGTATTGGTGCTCTACACCCTCACCCGCATCAGTTGCGCTTTCACTTGGCTTATATTTCGCAGAAAGAAATAAGGGCGCTTTTGCAAACCACTTTATTACATTCTCCGAAAGACCTCAGTTAGTGGAATTGAAGGGCGAAACCTTCCTTGATAAGCTTCGCTATGCAATGACCTTTGATGAGGTTGCCAATACAAATCTTGAAGCAGTATTTACGCTTATCTTGAATACAGCGGTTAAGAACAAGCTTTCTCAAAGCGATATGCCTGCAAAGCTCGTTATTATTTCCGATATGGAATTTGACTCCTGTGTAAGAGACGGAAGCTTAACAAACCTCCAAAACGCAAAGCTCATTTATGAGCAATATGGCTACAAGCTTCCTGAAATCGTTTTCTGGAATGTAAATAGCCGTAACACTCAACAGCCTGTCACAAGAAACGAAAGCGGAGTTGCCCTTGTATCAGGATGCACACCAAAGCTTTTCTCTATGATTGCCGGCGGCATCGTTGATCCCTACGCATTTATGCTTGAGATCTTGAATAAGCCACGCTACGAGTGTATAACTGCATAAATAAAAAGAATACAGATAGGGTCGTACTCTAAAGGACAGTTTTGAGAATATATTACCTACCGACAGGAGATAATAGATTTTTCTTTTACTAAAAAGCTTTAAAACACAAAAAAACGCAGATTGATTTTCTGCGTTTTTTGTGCTACAATAGGGTGTGGTCTTAGCCTTATGCATGAGCCAAAATTGGAGTGATGAACCCGAATGATAATGAGAGTTTGACGAGGTAATCAAAAATGGAGAAAAATCTGTTCACATATCAACGATGGTTTTTGAGAATTGGATGCGCAGGGCTTGCATTGCCCCTTATCTTAATAGTTCAACTCTTAGTTGCTGAGTCGATGGGAATAGAATACGCAAATTTTTGGTATTTTTTAATTTGTGCTATCATTATGTTTGTTTGGCTGTATGTTTACTACAAATTCACTCAAAATCGCAAGTGGTTTGAAAGAACAGGTGCTTATTGGATTGAAAACGGAATAGTGTACATACAAAAACAAAACAAAATATATGAATTAAAAAAAGTTAATTGGTTAAGAGGAACAACAGTTTCTGTTTACGGTATGGCAAAGGCGGGGATGCTGGTTATACAATCAGAAAAAAAGAAAATTGTTTTAGTGTCCTCACAAACTAAATCCGTTGACTCTTTTGCAGATACTGAACTATTACGCATATTTGAAAAGATTTTGGAACATAATACTGAATTAAAAAAAGACGATGCTTTGGATTTTTGGTATGAAATAAGAAAATAAGAAAA
>JAFQAM010000255.1 GCA_017416885.1 Clostridia bacterium
GCCTCGATAACTGTTACAGGAACTACTGCGCCGTTTTCAGCGAAGATCTGTGTCATACCGAGCTTCTTACCGATTATTGCTTTCTTCATTTTGCTTTCCTCCATAATTTTAAGGTTATTGGTTGATGTCTACTATTTGTCGTGCCACCGACACATCAACTTGACCTTGCCGTCATCATAACATACTGAGCATAAGTAATATTTGCCCGTTACTGTGCGGTGAGGTTTGGCTTGTTTTCAACTATTATATAATAATTGAAGGGTTTTGCATCGAAATTAAAGTTTAACTTGAATTTCAACGCCTGCCGGAAGCTCAAGAGTTGTGATAGCCTTAACAACCTTCTCAGTAGGCTTAATGATTTCAATAAGTCTGTTGTGAGTGCGTTGCTCGAACTGCTCACGGCTGTCCTTATACTTGTGTACCGCACGAAGAATTGTTACGATTTCCTTCTTTGTTGGTAGCGGAATAGGACCTGAAACAGTTGCGCCATTTCTCTTTGCTGCCTCTACAATCTTTGCTGCTGCAAGGTCTACAAGCTTGTGATCATAGCCCTTTACCTTGATTGCAACCTTTTGATTTACTGCCATTTTGCTTTCCTCCTTATATAGAAATTGTCGGGAACTTTTTGCTTTACACCGTTCCGTGTGTTTCTATCACCCACTTAACAAAACCGAACCTTTGCAACTCAGTGGTTCGGGGCAATGCAAGTAAGGTGACTCAGCGTTTATGCTGAAGGCGTTTCACATCACTGCATTCTACTGCTGTGTGAATCAGAATACGCTCCACGAAAATTCCCTCTAAATGCAATAGCAGTCTGACATTCAGAGCAACCTTTCGCTTCATCGCATATCAAGCTTGTACATTATACCATATAAATATATATCTGTCAATAGGTAAATTAGCGGATTTTTAATTTTTTTGTTTTCGCGCAAAATTCAAGTAGCCTCTTTTATGCAATATGCACAAAAAACGACTGCTTTTTCTTGTTTTCAAACAGTTTTCGGGTGGATTTTTCTTAAAAAAGTCGCAAAATTTCGTATACTTCACTAAAAGCGCTTGTAAATTGAGGTTGGGGATTTTGTGAGGTTTTCTACTATTATTATATTAAGGGGGTAGGATGTAGGGTGTAGGGGGTAGGGGTTCCTCTCATTTTGCGAAGCAAAATATATCGAATTTCGCTTGCGAAATATATCGAAGCCGTAGGCTATATCGAATTTGCGTAGCAAATATATCGAAATGTAGGGGATGGCGCCCTCGACATCCCGCCTTAAATCGAATTTGCGAAGCAAATATATCGAGTGCGTAGCACATATAAGTGGTTAGTCGCCAGCCGCCAGCAGTTAGCTCACATTTTCGCAAAGCGAAAATATATCGAAAGACCGTAGGTCTTATATCGAATTTCACGCAGTGAAATATATCGAATTTGCGAAGCAAATATATCGAGTGCGTAGCACATATAAGTGGTTAGTGGTTAGCAGTTATACAGACGGGGCGACCTTCAGTCATCCACAATGCACCGTATGTGCAATTAATGGCAAAGTCAATTCATGCCACGAAGTGACAATTCATTTATTAGGATATAGCGCATATCAAAAGAGCAAAACAAAAAGCAGAACAACCGCTTGTCTTGGCTGATTCTGCTTTAGCTTATGTATTTTATAATATGTAGAATGAAACGATTGCTTCGCAATCTTGAAATGCAACGCATCGCGTTGAATAGCTGACTGCTAACTGCTAACTGCTGACGGCTAACTGCTGACGGCTGACGGCTATATTATTTCTGTCCGTAATACGCATTAGGACCGTGCTTTCTGTCGTAATGCTTTCTTAAAAGCGTTTCCTGCACTCTTTCTGTTTTGCCGTTTGCCTGAAGCATAAGCATTTCGGTATTATAGGACATCATAGCAACCTGCTCTAATACTACCGCCGCTTCAACGGAAGCTTTTGCGTTGCTTCCCCATGTAAACGGGCCATGGGAATGAACCAAAGCTGCGTGCATTTGCGTAGCGCCAATATCCTTGATGGCTTCAAGAATAACTGTACCTGTTTCCTTTTCGTACTGTCCCTTGATTTCCTCGTCGGTCATTTTTCTTGTGCAAGGAATGGTTGTGCCGAAATAATCTGCGTGAGTTGTACCGTACGGAGTAATGCCTCTGCCTACCTGCGCATAAATTGTAGCCCAAGGTGAATGAGTATGTGTAACTCCTCCGATTTCCGGATATGCTTTATAAAGCTCAAGGTGAGTCGGTGTATCTGATGATGGCTTCAGTGTGCCCTCAATTACATTTCCATCAAGGTCAATTACAGGAAGCATATCGGGAGTCAGCTCGTCATATTCAACGCCTGACGGCTTAATTACAACAAGTCCCTTCTCTCTATCAATACCGCTTACATTCCCCCAAGTGAATGTAATCAAATTATATTTTACAAGCATCATATTTGCTTCGTAAACCTCTTTTTTTAGCTGTTCTAACATTTTTAGCTCTCCTTTTCGTTTTCTTTATTATATAGTATCAAATTTAACGGTGGTAGTCAATATCAAATTAGAATTATTTTAAAAAAATGTCGCTTTATGCTTGATTTTTAATATTAAATATGCTACACTATTGGTAGTTATGTCATCAAAGGAGTAATTATGAAAAAAGCATATAAATTTTTAACTAAGCATTTATTGTACATTATGCTTTGCGCATTAGGAACCACATTAGTCGGCTCCCTCGCAATGCATTTAGGCTATA
>JAFQAM010000256.1 GCA_017416885.1 Clostridia bacterium
ATGTGACAGAGCTTCATCACTTAGACCACGATTTCAAAATGAAATATTTAGAAGAAATGTCGCTTGTAGCCGAGGCTGTTCAAAATGCTTTTGGGGCAGAAAAAATGAATTATGAATTGCTTGGAAATGGCGATACACATGTGCATTGGCATTTATTTCCGAGAAATTCGGGTGATACACCTTTAAAGGGCCCTGTTTGGTGGCTTCCTAAGGAAGAAATGTGGAATGATAAGTATAGGCCTTCAAAAGAAAAGCTTTTGCAATATAAAAATCATTTGTTAAGAGAAATTAATATACTTTTGCAAATTGACAGTTAGAGCTGACTTATTTTACTTGGAAATAACAGAGATAATATTGTAAAAGATATGATAAAATTTTTATATTATTGCAAATGCGATAATATAAAAATGTTTAATTTCAGAAAGGCTTTAATATGGAAGTTAAATTTTATGATAAAGTAGATGACATCAAACTAAAATATGCGATAATTATCTCTAAATGCAAAGGAAAGTATGTTTTATGCAAGCACAAGGAAAGAGATACTTATGAAATCCCGGGTGGACATAGGGAAATAGGTGAAGCAATTTCAGAAACTGCAAAAAGAGAATTGCGCGAGGAAACAGGCGCTTTAGAGTTTTATATAAAGCCAATTTGCGTATATTCAGTCAAGGGGCATGATGGAACTGTAATTGAGGAAAATGAATCCTTTGGAATGCTATATTATGCTGATATTATTAACTTTGAGAATGAAATACATAGCGAAATTGAAAAAATTGAGCTTTTTGATGATTTAAGCAATATAAATTGGACTTATGCAATTATTCATCCAAAGCTTATTGAAAAATTTCAAGAGGTAAGGGTTATTGATGTTTTTGGTAAAAATCGTTTTGAAAAAAACATTAAATTTCGTGAAGCCTGCAGAGGTGTTGTTATTTCTAACGGCGAAATTTTACTTTCTTATGAAGCAAACAATGATCAATGGATGATACCGGGCGGCGGTGTCGAAGGCGATGAATCAAATAAAGATTGTTGCATAAGGGAGCTAAAAGAGGAAACAGGCTATATTATTTCACCGAAAAAGCATTTATTGACCATGAATGAATATTATAAGGATTGGTGCTATATAAGTCATTATTTTTTATGTGATATTATAGATAAAACTGAAAGAAAGCTGACCGACGAGGAAATAAAAAACGGACTTGTTCCAAAATGGATTCCTTTAAATGATGCAATTGAAATTTTCTCTAAATATCAGGATTACCGTAATGATGAAAATAAAATGAAAATCGGCTTATATTTTAGAGAATACAGAGCATTATCGGAAATAATTAAAATGATTGATATATAATAGGAAAGTTGAAGCTCAATATGTTTATTTGGACTGGAATTGATGTCGATAATCAATTATTAAATATAAAAGAATATGCATTAAAAATTGATAGAAAGCTTGAATTTGAGCATTCTTGCTTTACACTGCCAATGCATATCTCGTTAAAAATGCCTTTTAAAATAAATGATGATGAATTTGATGAAATAATTAATACAGTAAGTGATTATTATCATTCTTTAAATGTATTCGATATTGAAATTGATGCCATAGAAAATAATGAGTGCATAGCTTGGATAAGAACAAAAGAAAACGCGATACTAAATAAAATTTCTTATGATCTAAATTATATTTTAAAGAACAATTATAATATTAGATTACACGAATATGATTTAGATTATAAATTTCATATCACTTTGTTTATGGATATCGATACAAAAAAGGTTAAAAAAGCCTTTGAGCAAATTAAAGACTTTGTCTTACCACAAAAATTATCTGCGAATAGATTTGTAATTGGAACATCAGCAAGCGGTGACTTGGGAGCTTATTCTATTTTAAAAGTAGTAGATTTAAAAGAAAATGAAAAATAAATATAAACCAACAGTTGAATAATTGTTGTAAAAGTAAAACTACCTCGTTATTGAACTTGCATAAAGTAAATGGTATCATAGAAATAGCAAAAGGAAAGGAGATTTGCTATGTTTGATATGAAAAAGGTTGCCAACCAAATAGCATGCTTGAGAAAAGCGAAAGGTTTAACGCAAAGTGAGCTTGGAGAAAGATTAAATATCTCTTATCAAGCTGTTTCAAAATGGGAAAGAGCTGAAAGTATGCCTGATATATCTATACTTGTTGAGCTTGCTACTGTTTTAGAAACAACCACCGATAATATTCTCAATGGCGGTAACGCTCTTTTGTCTTATGGGAGAAAAGTAACCGTCAATGAAGCGAGGGAAGCCTTAAATTATTTAAATAAGATAGGTGAACTTTTAGGCAAGGACAATGTATTTTATGTTGGCGCTATTGAAGGAATTAATAGTAAAATGAATATTGATTTTGAGGAATATGCAAAAGATGAATACACCTATGAAGCAATATTAGCAGAAGCAATCATTCAATGTATAAGATGTGGTGCTTATGTTGATATGTCCGATGTTAAAAGAGAGTTCAAAAATGAGCATTGGGTCAACATTGTACTAAAATTTGCAAAAGATTTTGGAATTGCATAAATATCAACAATATAACTACCAAAAAGCGAGCACATAAATATAATGTGCTCGCTTTTGATTGTTTATTTCAAATTAGTTTTTACTTATAACTGTGAGGAAAATTTAATTATTGAATTGTAGATATTATTCAACTTGTGTGAAAATTTAATCTTTATTTAATTATATATTTATGTTCTTTGTTGTTATCTAAAAGCCAATAAAATTCGTTTAAATCATCTTTTAGAAACAAATTAAGCAAATCTGACATTGTATATGCAAGATTCATTGCTTTCATTTCGTTAATGGTGGTCCAAAAGCATTCTCCTTCATTTGAAGAGCGAAGCTCGCCACTAAATTTATTGGTTTTATACAATAATATCATATAACGAGAGCCGTCCTCGCACATCCAACTGTCTATTCCACAAAGACGAGGTTGAGTGATAGTCAATCCTGTTTCTTCGTAGATTTCACGAATTACGGAATCGGTAAAAGATTCGCCATATTCAACATGTCCGCCGGGAAAAGCTATACCTGACCATTTTTTATTAACTCTATTTTGAACAACAACCTTATCGCCGTCGTATATCATACACATATTAGTAAATATAACATTTTCCATAAAAACCTCAAAATTAACGATTGTCCTCAAAAGCAATGCCTGTGTTATATTTAGCATTGTTGATATTTTCTTTTTCCATGATTACTGATTCAATATCAATATCATAGCAATTTGCCAAGGCTAAAGCATAGTAGATGACATCCCAAAGCTCTTCGTCTATTGTTCCTTTGATATTTTCATTATTGTTTCTGATTTTATTTTTACGAATAGCATTAGCAAGCTCGCCAACCTCTTCTGATAACTTTAAAAAGTAGTCTTTTGTTAATTCTGGCTTATAATCCTTTGATTTGATATAGTCTTGAAGGTATTTTACAGTTGTTTTTCCGTCCATATAATTCTCCTAAAGCATTATGAAAACAGACTTTTGTAAGCTTTTTCTAAGTTTTCTTTTTTGCGTTTGTTTTTAGTGATTAAATAGTATATAGTTGCTGAAATAATATAGGCAACGGAATAAATGCCAAGGGAAACTAATAGAGCATTGCTTTTTGTATATCCTGCTTTCACGACATAAATAATATAGTAGAAAATTCCTATTATAAAAAAGTTAACTATTGATGCTACAAGATAGCTTTTTATTTTTAACTTTAATATTAAAATAGAAGCAATAATGCTAAAAAGTAAAAGAATTAGGAGTGTATATCCGTTCCAAAAATTTTCTTTTTTTATTATGTATTGAACTATGTTTGTTGATGTTGTAGAAAGAGTGTATATGATCGCAGTAATTGAAGCAAACTGATACATAAAATTAGAATTTGTTTCTTTTTTTCTATTTTTACAAATTATTATAGTACATATAGTAAAGCAAATGGCGAAAATTAAAATATTTGCCCATATTTCAAGCATTCTGCTTTGTTTATCCTTATATGAAAAAAGCCAAGTAGTAAAATTGATTATAAAAGAGCTGATCATATAAGATAAGCAAGTAGAATTTAAAATTCTTTTAAAAAGCTTATTCATTTTAACCTCTTAATGATTTTATATACAATAAAGATATCATAAAAATTGAATATTTGCAAGAAGTTTTTAAATTTAATAATAAAAATTATATTTATGCATAAAAAATGAATATTTTCACTTGACTTTATGGAAAAATGAATATATAATTATTATAGAATTCTATAATATAAGGAAGTTATTATGCTTGGTAAAAGAAAAGTAAGAAAAAACGCATTTGAATTGTTATTTGGATATGAATTTAATAAGGAAGAAAATGTACTTGATTATTATAACACAGCTTACGATAATTTTGTTTGCGAGGATGACGAAAACGAAAGCGTTAAAAATTTGTTTTTAGGAGTATGTGAAAATATTTCTAATATTGATGAAGAAATTGCAAAATTCTTAAACGGTTGGAAAATTAACAGACTTTCTAAGGCCACCATAACAATATTAAGAATCAGTACATATGAAATGAAGTATGCTGATTTAGCTCCTGCAATTTCAATTAATGAAGCGGTTGAATTTGCAAAGCAATACGGTGAGGATGGCGCTGCGTCATACATTAACGGTGTACTTAATAATTTAGCTAAGGATTTAAAGAATAATGGTTAAAAAAGCCTTTATTGGTATAGATACAAGTAACTATACAACATCCTTTGCTATTTGCGATTTAGAAGGTAATATACTAAAAAACTATAAAATTTTACTTCCTGTAAAGGAAGGCGAAAGAGGACTGCGTCAAAGTGATGCAGTTTTTGCTCATATAAAAAATTTGCCGTTAATTGCAGAAAAAATTAGAGAAGATAGCGAAAACTACGAAATATTAGCAATAGGTCACTCTGCATATCCTCGTGATGTTGAGGGCTCGTATATGCCTTGCTTTCTTGTTGGAGAAGCATTAAGTGATATTTTAGCATCATTATATAAGGTTGATAACTACAAATTTTCTCATCAAGCAGGACATATAAGAGCATCTGTGTATTCTGCTAATGTTAATACTGATAAAAGCTTTATTGCATTTCATGTATCCGGTGGAACAACTGAGATTTTGCATGTTATCTCTGAAAAGGACAGTTATAAGATTAATTTAATCGGCGGAAGCAATGATTTGCACGCAGGACAGGCTATTGACAGAATTGGCGTTAAAATGGGCTTGAAATTCCCTTGTGGACCTAAAATTGAAAAATATGCTAAGGAAAATACTGCAAAAATTCCCAATTACAATATATCAGTTAAGGATTTTAATTGTAATTTATCAGGACTTGAAAATATAGCATCTGATCTTTTTGAGAAAACAGGCGATATTGAGCTTGTAAGTGCATTTGTTTTAGATTTTATTAGCAAGACTATTGAAAAATTAACTGTAAATTTAAGGAATCAATATCCTAACGAGCAGATAATATATGCCGGTGGGGTAATGAGTAACTCTATAATTCAAGAAAATATAAAATCTAAATTTTCAAATGTATATTTTGCTGCACCTGAGTTCAGCTCTGATAACGCTTCAGGAACAGCTTTACTTACTCGTACTAAATTTTTAAATAAAGAGGAATAAAAATGGTTAATTACAGTTTTGATGAAAATGGTAATCAATTACCGCCAAAAAACAAAACCGTAACAGAAATTAACGATTATATAAAATGGCTCATTGACGGCGAAAAGCAATTACAGGACATTTATGTTATAGGTGAGCTGTCAAATTTTAAAAAGCATACCTCGGGACATTGTTATTTTTCATTAAAGGACGAAAAAAGCGAAATCAGAGCAGTGATGTTTGCTTCGTATGCTCGAAAGTTGAATTTTAAGCCCGAAAACGGAATGAAAATCGTCGTTCACGCAAGAATTAGCGTTTATACTCAGGGCGGAAGCTATCAGCTATATGTTGACAGTATGCAGCCTGACGGGCTTGGCTCGTTATATCTTGCTTATGAGCAATTAAAGGAAAGGCTTAATAGAGAAGGCTTGTTTGATGAAGCGCACAAAAAGCCAATTCCAAAATTTCCTGATAGAATCGGTGTAATTACTTCGCCGACAGGGGCTGCTGTAAGAGATATTATTAATGTTTCTAAGCGCCGTTATCCCTGTGTTAAGCTGTTATTATATCCTACGCTTGTTCAAGGTCCTGAGGCGTCAAATGAGCTTACTAAGGCTATTGAATACTTTAACATTGAAAACAATGTGGATGTTATAATTATAGGTAGAGGCGGCGGTTCTATTGAGGATTTATGGGCTTTTAATGATGAATGCTTGGCAAGAGCTATTTATAATTCAAAAATTCCTGTAATTTCAGGCGTAGGACACGAAATTGATTTTACTATCTGCGATTTTGTAGCCGATGTAAGAGCGGCAACTCCGTCTGCGGCGGCTGAAATTGCTACTGTTGATATAAATGAAATAATTAACGCTCTTAATACATTTGATTTCAGAGCTAAAAATGCGCTAATGGGAGCAGTTTCATATTATAGGGACAAATTAGACGGTATAAAGAGTAAAAGAATATTTAAAATGCCTGAAATCATTCTTGATGCGCCTAAAATGCGTTTCTCAATGATGGTTGAAAATCTTAAAGGATCTATGGCTGAAATTAATTCAATTAATAGAGAGCGCTTTGCTAATATTAATGCTAAGCTGATTGCTTTAAATCCTATGGCAGTTCTTGCGAGGGGATATGGGGCAATATATAATCAAAATGATGAAATTATTAAATCAACTAAAGAGATATCGGTTGGTGATAACATCAAGGTAAGGCTACACGATGGTAGCTTTAATGCATCTGTTACGGAAGGAGAGGACTGATATGCCTAAAAAGGAATTAAGCTTTGAAAAGGCTATGGAAAGACTTGAGGAAATTGTAGAGTCCTTAGAAAATGGCGATTGTCCATTAGAGGAATCCTTAAAGCTTTTTGAAGAAGGCGTAAAGCTTGTTAAGCTTTGTAATAATAAGTTAGAAACCGTTGAGGGATCAATTAAAAAGCTTGTTAACATAAATGGCGAAATGATAGAAGAGGACTTTTTCACTGATGAAAACTAATTTAAAAGAGCTGCTTGTAACAAATTCTACAATTGTAGAAAATGAATTAAAAAGCTATATTTCTGTAAAAGATAATTACGGTTTACATGATATGATGGCTTATAGCTTACTGATGGGCGGAAAAAGAATCAGACCGTTTATTGTTTTGGAAACATTTAAAGCATTTTCCAAAAGTGATGATATAAAAAAAGCATTACCATTTGCTTGTGCATTGGAAATGATACATACATATTCATTAATTCACGATGATTTACCTTGTATGGATAATGATGATTATAGAAGAGGCAAGCTTACAAGCCATAAGGTGTACGGTGAGGCGCAAGCGCTTTTGGCAGGCGATACATTGTTAACCTATGCATTTGAGGTTCTTGCATCTAATAAGTATGTCAGCGACAAAAGCATTGTTTTAGCTACAAAAGCACTTGCTTTTTGCGCAGGTGGACTTGGTATGGCAGGCGGACAAATGATTGACTTAAAAAGCGGAGACAATATCAAGAGCCTCAAAGAATTGAAGGAAATGCACTCACTTAAAACCGGTGCTTTAATCAGATGCGCTGTTTTGCTGGGATATTATGCATCAACTGACAATCCTGACGATAGTGTAATTGAAAAGCTTGAAAGATTTGCCACAAATGTCGGAATAGCATTTCAATTTAGAGATGATATTTTAGATGTAATATCAAATAAAGAAGTGCTTGGTAAGCAGACAGGCTCAGACGATAAAAACGGAAAGGCCACGGCTTTAACATTCTTAAGCCTTGATGAAGCGCAAAAGCAAGTAAATGATTTAACAAACGATGCCATTAATGCGATTGATGACTGCCTTGGTGAAAATGGTAATGTACTTAGAGAATTGGCGCGTTATATGGTGGAGAGAGATAAATAATGAGACTTGATGTTTATTTATTCTCAAATGGATATGTTAAAAGTCGCCAAAAGGCTAAAACGCTGATTGAAGAGGGAAATGTAACTGTAGATTATTCAATAATCAAAAAGCCTTCATTTGAAATTGATGAAGAAGTAGAGCATAATATTCAAATAAAAGATAGCTGTCCGTATGTATCAAGAGGCGGATTGAAGCTTGAAAAAATACTATATAAGCTTAATCTTGATTTAAGTAATAAGATTGCAATTGATATTGGAGCCTCAACGGGCGGATTCACGCATTGCTTACTGCTTAACGGTATATCACAGGTTTACGCTGTGGATTCCGGCTCTAATCAATTGCACGAAAGCTTGTTAAATGATGACAGAGTAATATCTATGGAAGGCTTTAATGCAAGAGACTTAACACCTGAAATTACAAATGGCTTAGTTGATTTAATAGTATGCGATGTATCTTTTATTTCTCAAGCTTTTATAATTGAGGTGGCTAAAAATCTTATTAAGAATGATGGCATATACATTGGACTAATTAAGCCACAATTTGAGGTTGGAAAATCTAAAATTGGCAAGGGTGGAATTGTGAAAGATCCTAAATATAGATTTGAAGCAATTAAAAAAATCGTCGATTTTGCAAGTGAAAACGGTTTAAAATGTATTGAATTTATGAAATCGCCGATTACAGGCGGTGACGGTAACATTGAATATGTTGCTGCATTCATAAAAAATGAATACAAATTTGGAAACGAAATTCCATTAACTAAAATAAAGGATTTATACAAATAAGGGGAGTTAGTATGAAATCAAAAAGACAACAAAAAATATTAGAAATAATAGCTACTAATGATATTGAAACTCAAGAGGAGCTTATTAATGCATTAAAGGATGAGGGATATAATGCTACTCAAGCTACTGTATCAAGAGATATAAGACAGTTAAAGCTTTTAAAGCTAACAACAGGCGGAGTTTATAAGTATGTAGCACCAAAGTCTGAGCTTGAAAATTCATCTAAATATAATCACGCATTATTTTCTTCGATAATTGATATTACATATGCATTGAATAATGTTGTTATTAAAACTACTCCCGGACTTGCGCAAGCAGTGGCTGCAGGAATTGACTCTCTTAATGACAGTGATGTATTAGGATGTGTTGCGGGTGACGATGCGATTATTCTTGTTTCTAAATCCGAGGAAGCAAGCATCAGAATAACAGATAAAATCAGTAAAATTGCAGAAAACTAAGAATTGAGGACGAATATGCTTGAATTTTTGCATATTGAGAATATAGCTGTCGCAAAAAATGTTGAAATTAATTTTCGTGATGGCTTTAATGTTTTGACCGGTGAAACCGGTGCAGGAAAATCTATTGTTATAGATTCTATTAATATGCTTTTAGGCGCAAAGGTATCAAAGGAGATTATACGACACGGTGAAAGCCGTGCCGTGGTTTCTGCATTATTTACTGATGTTAGCGATGAGGTTTATGAGCTCTGCGATGAAATGGGCTTAACCTATGATAGGGACGATTCCTTTTCCATATCAAGAGCTATTACTGTTGATGGAAAAAATACTGTCAAAATTAACTCAAGACCTTCAACCTTAGCACAGCTAAAAGCTATCGGTAATAAGCTTATTAATATTCACGGACAAAACGAAAACCAAAGCTTTTTAAATAAAAGCAGTCATATTTTGATGCTTGATGATTATGTTGGGTTAGATGAAATTTTAACTGAATATAAAAATCAATATCAAAAGCTTTGCTCAATTAAAAATGAAATCAATGCTTTGTTTGAGGAAAGCAAGGAAAAAATTATGATGGTTGATATATTAAGCTATCAAATTAAAGAAATTGATTCTGCAAAGCTAAAATCAAACGATGAAGAGGAAAAGCTTTTAGAGCTACGCACAAAATTAAAAAGCGCTGAGCATTTGGTTAAGCAAACATCTATTGTGTATAGGGCGCTTTTAAAAAGCGAAAGTGGAGTGCATGCAAAGTTACTTATTGAAAAAGCAATAGATGCTTTAGAGCGACTTAGTGATATTGAGCCTGATGCGGAATCAATGGCAGAAAGACTTAAAAATATTTGCTATGAGCTTGAGGATATTGCAGAAAGAACTAAGGATATGGGAAGCTTTGATGGTATTTCCAATCCTCAAAAGCAGCTTGAAATTGTTGAGGATAGACTTGCTTTAATTAACAAGCTTGAAAAGAAATACGGTCCAACAATTGATGATATTTTAGAATTTAGAAATAAAGCAGACGAAAAGCTTAAGAGATTTGAAAGCAGTGACGAGCGATTAGAGGAGCTTAAGGATGAGTACCGTGCTCTTTACCGTAAATGCTGCGATGTTGCTAAAAAACTGCATCAAATGCGCTTAAACGGTGCTGAAAAATTAAGCTCATTAGTTAAAGATGTGCTTGTATTTTTAGATATGCCAAAGGTACAATTTGAAATTAAAGTTGAAGAAGTCCTTAAGGATGAAAAATATACACTTTCGTCATATGGATATGATGATGTTGAGTTTTTAATTGCCACAAATGCCGGAGAAGAGCTTTCTGCAATGAATAAAATTGCCTCTGGTGGTGAGCTTGCAAGAATTATGCTTGCGTTAAAGAGTGCTTTATCTGATAAGAATGGTGCTCAAACTGTAATATTTGACGAAATTGATACAGGAGTATCAGGCAGTACATCTCAAAAGATAGGCATTAAGCTTGCAAAAATATCAAGTGGCGTGCAGGTTATTTGTGTTACACACTCAGCTCAAATTGCTGCTTTTGCCAATAATCATTTCTTTATTAAGAAAAATGAAATTGACGGTAGAGCAGAAACAAGCGTATATCTATTAAATGAAAACGAACGAATCGACGAGCTTGCAAGAATTATCGGTGGTATTAATTTAACCGATAATCAGTATGCAGCTGCAAGAGAATTGATTGAAGAGTCCAAATCCTTAATTGAGATTTAATTTGAAATCTCCGCATATAATGCTAATAGCATTGTAAAGGAGATAGATATGTTTTTTGAGGATTTATGTTTATATTTAGATGTCAATAGTATAGAATACAAAAAAGAGGCTGAAATTGCCCCATATGTGTCTATTCGTGTAGGTGGAATTGCTTCATTTATCGCTTTTCCCGACTCGATAGAAAAATTGTGCAATTTAATAAATTATGTTAGAGGTAAAATTAAGTATTACATACTTGGAAACGGAACAAATTGTTATTTTGCAGATTATTTTGAGGGCTTGATAATTATAACAAACAAAATTAATGAAATTAATATATCAAAAAACAATATAATAGCAGAATGCGGTGCATCATTAACAAGATGTGCCGTATATGCATATGAGAATAGCTTGACCGGAATAGAATTCTTATATGGAATTCCGGGCAGTGTGGGTGGCGGAGCATATATGAATGCAAGTGCATATGGATATATGACCTCACAATTTATTAAGGAATGCTTGGTCTATGATTCAATTAAGAATAAAATATTAATTATGAATAAAGACAGGTTAGATTTTGGTATCAAGCATTCTGTATTTATGAACAAGGAATATTTCGTATTGAGTGTTACTTTTGATTTGACTGTTGGTAATAAAGATAAAATTAAATGCTTAATGGACTCATATATGAATAAAAGAATTGTATCTCAACCATTAGATGTTCCCAGTGCAGGCAGCGCTTTTAAGAGACCTAAAAATGACTATGCATCAAGATTGATTGACAAAGCAGGGCTTAAAGGATATGGAATAGGAGACGCTGAGGTATCAACAAAGCACGCCGGTTTTATTGTCAATAAAGGAAATGCAACTGCGAATGACATAAACATATTATTATATGAAATTAAAGAGACTATAAAAGAAAAATTCGACATTGAATTGGAAGAAGAAATAATTTTTGTGGAGTAGGAAATGAAATCATTTTCAAGCTTAGTAAAGGAAGAAATATCAAAAATTGCAGATAAGCAAAAGCTGTGCTGTGCATTTTCTGAATTATATGGAATGATGTTATGCGCAAATAAAAAAGACGATAAAATTATATTTTCTACAAATGCAGAAAATATTGAAGCTTTTAAAAGCGTTTGTGAATTTATATGTCAAAAGAAATCAATTTCTTATGATATTAAAAACCGACAAATATCGATAAATGCTGATGTTATCAAGTTTTTTACAATTGCCGAAATTCAAAAGATATTCAAGTGTAAGGGTTGCTTATCGAGCTTTTTAAAGGGAGTGTTTTTATTTTACGGTTCTGTATGCGATCCTAACAAAATGTATCGCTTGGATATATCCTTAAATGGTGATTTATTAGCATCTGAGCTGCAAAATTTATTAAGCAATGACCTTGGATTGCTTTTTAAAAAAACTACTCGTAACAGTAAATTTGTTCTATACACAAAGGATGATGAGACAATCTCAGATTTTCTTGCATATATAGGTGCTAATAACCATGCATATGATGTTATGAACAGTAAAATAGAAAAAGAAATTCGTAATATTGCAAATAGAATGACGAACTGTGATTCTGCAAATATTAATAAAGCTCTTAAGGCATCACAAAAATATTGTGATGCAATAGAAAAAATTATAAGTTATGGATATTTTGAGGTGCTTCCTGATGATTTAAAGGAGCTTGCACTAAAAAGAGTTGAGCTACCGAGCTTGAATTTAGCCGAGCTTGGCAGACAGATAAACCCATCTATTTCAAAATCCTGTGTTCATCACAGATTAGAAAGGATTATACAATTTTACGAAAGATTGGATATAAAATAAATAGGAGATAAAAATGGCTGATTTTGTACATTTACATTTACATAGTGAATATAGCTTGCTTGATGGCGCTTGTAAAATCAAAGACATTCCAAAATTTGTCAAAAGCGTTGGTCAATCAGCCGTTGCTTTAACTGACCATGGTAATATGTATGGTGCAGTTGAATTTTATAATGCTTGTAAAAGCGAGGGCATTAAGCCCATACTTGGTTGTGAGGTTTATGTAGCGCCAACCTCAAGATTTGAAAAAATGCGTGTAAGAAATGTTCCGTATTATCATCTAATTTTACTTGTTAAAAATGAGATTGGTTACAGAAATTTATCTCATTTAGTATCTTGTGGCTTTACTGAAGGCTTTTATGTTAAGCCAAGAATTGATATGGAGCTATTAAGAGAGCATAGCGACGGCTTAATTGCTCTTTCGGCTTGCTTAGCAGGACAAGTACCAACAGCAATCCTATCCGGAGATATAGGCGGTGCTAAGGAGCATATAAAAGATATGCTAAGTATATTCGGCAGGGATAATTATTATTTAGAGCTTCAAAATCACGGCATTAGTGAGCAAGCGACCGTAAATGACGGAATTATTGACTTGGCTGAAGAATTAAATGTACAATTAGTTTGTACAAATGATGTGCATTATCTTGATAAGGCTGATTCTTATATTCAATCCGTTTTAATGGCAGTTCAAATGAATACAACTCTTGGCAAATCAAAAAATGATGCTTTTGCTACAAATGAGTTTTATTTAAAGAGTGCAAACGAAATGGAAATTTTGTTCGGCAAATACAAGGATGCTTGTAGTAATACTGTAAAAATTGCCAATATGTGCAATTTCGATTTTGAATTTGGTGTTACTAAGCTTCCTGTATATCCATTACCAAAGGATGTCACCTCAAAGGCGTATTTGTCTAATTTAGCATATGAAGGCTTCAAAAAGCGTATTAATCAAGGGCAAATCGTTTTTACCGAAAATCACACTGAAGCAATATACCGAGAAAGAATTGAGTATGAATTGTCCGTTATAGATACAATGGGCTACAACGACTATTTTTTAATTGTTTGGGACTTTATAAATTTTGCTAAAACCAATGGCATTCCCGTAGGACCGGGAAGAGGCTCGGGCGCAGGAAGCTTAGTTGCGTTTTTGCTTGAAATAACCGATGTTGATTCAATTAAATTTGATTTACTTTTTGAGAGATTTTTAAACATTGAGCGCGTTAGTATGCCTGATATAGATACTGATTTCTGTTATGAACGCAGAGATGAGGTTATTGAATATGTAAAAAGCAAATACGGTAGTGACCATGTATCTCAAATTGTAACATTCGGTACTATGGCAGCTAAGGCATCTGTAAGAGATGTGGGCAAGGTTTTAGATGTGCCATTTAATGATATTGATACAGTTTCTAAGCTTATATCCTCAAAGCCAAATACTACCTTAAAGGAAAGTATTGAAGGCAGTGAGGAGCTACGCAGACTTTATGACAATGACACTGCTATCAAAAAAATGATTGATACTGCTATGCAAATCGAAGGAATGCCTCGTCACGCATCAACTCATGCGGCAGGAGTAGTAATTACAGATAAGCCACTTGTGGAATATTTACCTTTATCTACAAACGGCGGCGTTGTAGTAACTCAATATGATATGGATACAGTGGCTAAATTAGGTCTATTAAAATTTGACTTTTTGGCGCTTAGATATTTAACAATTATTTCAAATACTGAAAGGCTCATTAGACAGAGAGAAAAGGATTTTTCTATTGAAAATATTCCTATGGATGATGAAAAAACATATAAATTTATTTCATCAGGTAAAACTGAAGGTGTGTTTCAGCTTGAATCTGCAGGAATGAGGCAGGTTTTGACAAAGCTTCAGCCTGAGTCTATTGATGATATTATTGCTTGTATAGCCTTATACCGTCCCGGACCTATGGATTCTATTCCTACTTATATTGAAAGAAGACATGATAAGTCAAAAATATCATATAAAACGCCGTTGCTGGAACCTATTTTGCGGTCAACCTACGGATGTATTGTATATCAAGAGCAGGTAATGCAGATTTTCAGCAAGGTAGCAGGATATTCTTACGGGAAAGCCGATATAGTAAGAAGAGCAATGTCAAAGAAAAAAGAGGATGAAATGAAAAGGGAAAGAAACGTTTTCATTTCAGGCGCTATTTCTAACGGAGTTGATGAAAAAACTGCAAATGAGCTTTTTGAGGAAATGCAAAGCTTTGCTAAATATGCTTTTAATAAGTCGCATGCAGCCGCATATGCCGTAATATCATATAGAACCGCATACTTAAAGGCAAGATATCCAAAGGAATATTACGCTTCTTTGATTACATCTGTGCTTGGCTCAGTTGATAAAATGACTGAATATATTGAAGAGTGTTCAAAAAAAGGCATTAAAATACTTCAGCCTGATGTTAATTTTAGTCAGACAACATTCTCAGTTGATAGCGGAAATATCAGATTTGGTCTTTTAGCTCTTAAAAATGTTGGTAGAAGCTTAATTAATTCGATTATCAGCGAAAGGGAAAAAAACGGCAAATATGAATCCTTTGAGGACTTTATTTACCGTTTAAGAGAAGCTGATATAAATAAGCGCCAAATCGAATCATTAATCAAGGTTGGCGCGTTTACATCCCTTGGAAAAAACCGTTCTCAGCTGATGAAGGTCTATGAAAACGCGGTAGATAGTGCTTTAAGCATATCGAGAGCAACAAGAGGCGGTCAGCTGGATATGACATCTTTAATGGGAGAGGATGATTTAAAGGAAACTACTATCAAAATTTCATATCCGGATGTAAATGAGTTTGAACAAAGCGAGCTCTTACTGATGGAAAAGGAAATTTCAGGACTTTTCTTTTCAGGTCATATTCTTGATTCATTTAGTAAGCATGTGGATGATATAAAGCCAAGAAAAATACTATCAATTATCGGAAATCAAGAGGATATTGTCGGGGCAAGAGATAAAGAAAAGGTAAAAATTGCAGGAATTGTTACCTCAAGAGTCATAAAAAGAACAAAAAATGATGATAATATGGCGTTTGTAAAGGTTGAGGATGCAAGCGGAGAAATTGAAATAATCGTTTTTCCAAAGCAGTTTATCAGGCATTCAGACATTTTAGTGGTAGGCAAGGTTATTTATGCTTCCGGTTCTGTTACTATTAAGGATGAGGAGCTACCAAAAATCATTATGGATGAAGGCGGCATTCTTATCCATAATGATAGTTATGTAAAGGAAGAAAAACCTAAACGCCTTTATTTAAAGGTTGATACAATCAAATCTAAAATGGTTACTGATATTATTGAGCTTTTAAAGGAATTTAAGGGAGATACCGAGGTAGTATTTTATGATAATACAGAAAAGAAATATGTAAAATCATCTGAAATTAAAATAATTGTTGATGAAAATGTTATTTCTGCTCTTAAAATGTTACTTGGAGAAAATAATGTAATACTAAAATAACGCACATTTCTGTGCGTTATTTTTAATAATATTCCTCAATTAGCTCGTATAGCTCTGTTTTGCTCGCTGTTATTATTCCTTCTCTTAATAGCTGTTTATCTATATCAGGTAGTGTAAAAACATAGGTATCTAATGTATAAATTAGTGCTGCGTTTTCGTACACACCTATTTTACCATTATATTCTTTTAGCATATATGTTACTTGTTCATCTATTTCAACATCATTGTCATCTGTATTTTCATAAACAGGTAAGTCCGGTTCATTTGTTATATTTTTCTCGTTGATTTTTAGAATTTTATCATTTAGAAGAAAATATGATAACATTATCGTCGATATAATAAGCGTTGCTAATACAAATATTGAAAAAATAAAAATCTTTTTCTCTATAAAAACATTTTTTTCATTTTTTTGTTCCATAATTTAAAGTTCCTTTATTAGAATATGTTTTATTATTGGGCAAATAATAAAAATATATTCATAAAGAGGTGAAAATTATTTTGAAATTAACAAAAAAGCGTCTTTTTGTTAAAATGCTTTGGATATTATTAATCATTTTAGTATTATCTATTATATCATTAGGATTATATATCCATTTTAATATAGATAAAAAGATAGATTTATCTTTAATTAGAACAGGAAGCTCTTCTGTTACTAAAATATTTTATTTTGATTATGAGGACAGAAAAAATAGAGTAGGAGAGGCGGTTGAACTAAAGGATGAAGCTTTATTTTTAGAAAAAAGTGAATGGAAATCTATTTATGAAATGCCTAAAAATCTACAAAATGCATTTGTGGCGATTGAGGATAAAAGGTTTTATGATCATAAAGGGGTTGACTGGCTAAGAACGATAAAAGCAGTTGGAAATTATATCTTTAAATTTGACAAAAGAAGCTTTGGTGGCTCGACAATTACGCAACAACTGATAAAAAACTTAACCGGAGATAATAAAGCATCTCCAAAAAGAAAGCTTGAGGAAATATTCAGAGCATTAAATTTAGAAAAGGATTTAAGTAAAAACGAAATACTTGAATCATATTTGAATGTAGTATATTTAAGCGAAAATTGTTATGGTGTAAGTACCGCATCGGAGCTATATTTTGGTAAAAGCGTTGAGGATTTAAGCTTAAAGGAATGTGCTTCACTTGCGTCGATAGTTCAAAATCCAACGAAATTTGATCCATATACAAATTATGAAAACAATATTAAACGAAGCAAAATCGTGCTAAGTCAAATGCTTAATCAGGGAATGATATCGAATGAAGAATATGATGACGCTATAAGTGAAGAAGTTGTGATAAATAGTAACATTGAGAATGAAAAAAGCACAGGAATATATTCGTGGTTTACTGAAGCATTAATTAGTGATGTTATTAGAGATATTTCTATTAAGTATGATATTCCTGAAAAATCAGCAAAAATGATGGTTTTAAAGGGTGGGTTAAATATATATTCGACAGTTGATCCAAGTCTTCAGGATAATGCAAGCGAGGTTTTGGAAAATTATAAGAAATATATTTTGCCAAATGATGACGGAAGCTATCCAAACGCATCATGCGTTATAATTGATCCTTATACATCAGATGTGCTTGCTATTGTTGGTGGTGTTGATAAGAAGGAAGGCAATCGTATTTTTAACCGAGCTATACAAGCTAAAAGGCCTCCCGGCTCAATAATAAAGCCTTTATCAGTGTATGCACCTGCATTAGAGGAAAATTTAATTACTTTTAGCACAATATATGATGATACACCAATTAAGCTATTAAAAAACGAGATATGGCCAAAAAATTCGCCAAATAAATATAGAGGACTTATGCCTATATCATATGCGGTTGAGCACTCAACTAATACGGTGGCAGTTAAGGTATTAGAAAAGCTTGGCATAGATAGATCATACGATTATTTGATAAACAAATTTAAGTTAAATTTAGATAATAAAGATAAGTCGCCGTCACCTTTAGCTTTAGGGCAATTAACAAACGGTGAAAATTTATTAAATATAACAAATGCATATGTGCCATTAGCAAATGGCGGTTATATTTCTAATTATAAAACTTATTTATATGTCACCGATAATTTCGGTAATGTTGTCTTGGAGAATAAGGATGATTGCGAAAGAACTCTGAGTGAGCAAACATCATATATTATGACAAAGCTCTTAGAAGGAACGGTACAAAAAGGAACTGCAAAATATTTAAAGCTTAAGGATAAAACATCCGTTGCAGGTAAAACAGGAACATCGAGTGATTTGAAGGATAGGTGGTTTATTGGATATACTCCAAACTATGTTTGCGGTGTTTGGTGTGGTTATGATACTCCTAAGCCTATGTATTATTCAAAAAATCCATCGTGTTTGCTTTTTGATGGGGTTATGGGCAGAATATACGCGAGCAAAGGGTTCGAGGAGTTTTATGCACCGGAAAATATAGTGGAATGTGAATTCTGCTTGGATAGCGGTAAGCTACCGTGCGAGGAATGTAAAATAGATTTAAGAGGAGCAAGAATTGAAACGGGATATTTTATAAAAGGAACTGAACCGACAGAATACTGCGATTTGCATAAAAGAGTAGTAATTGACACTAATGATGGCTTGATTGCAGATGCGCTTACTCCTTCTTACAGGCGGAGAACTGTATCACTGATTGATTACTCGCGAACAGATGAATTTGATGTAGATATTCTCGATAGTGAGTATTTTATTGAAAATAGAATAAGAAAATAGTATAATTTTAAAATCACCTCATAAATTTTTAATGAGGTGATTTTTTGAAGCTTTTTAAAAGAATTTCTTGTTATTTTGATAGAATATCATATGAAATAAGGATTATAAGACGAAAGCATACTCTTATATTTATGGGAATATTTCTGCTTTTAGGAATATTCAGTTGGATTTTGGGCGGAAAAACAGATAGAGTTATGCTTTTGTACTCATTTCCAAGGTCAGCTATCGGAATAGGCTTTATGTTTATTTTGTGGGGATTTTCATTTATGTTTTGTGGCTGCATTTTTGCAGGAATTGCATTCAGCTGTGAAAGATATAGGCGACATATTTCTCAAAAAATATGCTTATACATAATTTTAATGCAATTATTTACCTTAATTGCTTATCCACTGTTTTTCGGAGCAATAGCGCCATTTATTGCTTTTTTATCATTAATTATTTCAATTTTCTTTTGCATAATGGCTATTTTATCGTCTATAAAATTTTTTACACTTTGGACAGTGTTTTTATCGGTTCATATTCTTTGGCTATTTTATAATGCTTATATTTGCTTAGCTTTTATTTTAATTAATTGAGAGGTATTAAATGAAAAGATTTTTATCAGTATTTTTTATTGTAATTTTAACATTTTTGTCTGTATTTCCTGTTTTTTCTATGGAAATTAAAGAACCAACGCTTGAAATTAATGCAAAAAGCGCAGTTTTGATGGAAGCAAAAACAGGAACGATTTTATACAGTCTAAATAAGGACAGTATGCTTCCGCCGGCATCTGTTACAAAAATTATGACTTTATTATTAGTATTTGAGCAAATTGAAAACGGAAATTTGAAATATAGCGATGTTTTAACGGTTAGTGAAAATGCATCCTCTATGGGTGGTTCACAGGTGTTTTTGGAGCCTGGCGAGCAAATGAGTGTTGATGATCTATTAAAATGCGTAATTGTTGCTTCTGCTAACGATGCGGCGCTTACATTAGCAGAGCATATAGGTGGAAGCGAAGAATCATTTGTAAATATGATGAATGAACGAGCAAAAGAGCTTCAAATGAAAAATACACATTTTGAAAAT